>JANXTT010000159.1 GCA_025352225.1 Mucilaginibacter sp.
TATAAAGGTTCGTTTGAACCTGACAGAGATGTTATACCCCTTATGTGCACCGAAGCTGAACTACCTGGGGCACCTGTACCGTTAGTAACGGTAACACCCGCGGCTTTTCCCTGCAGCAATTGGTCAACGCTTGTTTGAGGAATATCCTGAATGTCTTTCGCCGATACTGATGATATGGCTCCATTTACATCCGGCCGTTTTTGTACTCCGTAACCAATAACTACAACATCATTTAATGTAGTTGTTTGTTGCTTTAAAGTAATATTTATATTGAGCCGTCCATTAATAGCAACTTCTGTTGTTTGCATCCCTAGAAATGAAAAAACCAACGTTTTATCAGCTGATGTAACATCTATTGTATACTTACCATTTATATCGGTAATGGCTACAGTTTTTGTTCCTTTTAAGGTAACAGTTACACCTGGGAGGCTTTCACCATTTTCGTCTGTAACAACACCAGTAACTACGATGTCCTGGATATATAAATTAAGAGGTAGTTTTTTTTGAATAACTACCGTGTTTCCGTTTACAACAAAAGTTAGGGGTTGATCTTTGAAGCATTGTTCTAACACTTGATTTAAAGGCTCATTGGCCACAGAGAGTGTAATACTCTTTGAAGTTCTCAACATAACCGAATTATATAGAAAATTATAACCGCTTTGTTGGGTTATATTATTTAATACCTCCTCAAGAGGAGCGTTCTTAACATTTAAACTAATTTTTTGAGCATGGGTGTACGCGCTTACTTGCATAAAAGCTACGACCCATAGAACAATTGTTAATTTCATTACCTTTTGAAATTTAGGTGAAATGCAGAGGCGAGCTCTACATATAATTGGAGCAATTTTTTTGTACATTTGTATGTTGGGTTAAAATTGGTTGTTGCGATTAATTTAGTTCCTGACACAGGTCTATGACTGCTATCACCGGGGACGTTTCGACCCGTTCCTGGTGATTTGTGAACAATTATTTTATAGTATATCTATTCCATAACAGTTACTCTCCTTCCTTCAATTTTAAAGTGAATTGTTCCGGTTAATTCTAGGTTATTTAATATTTCAGAAATATTCTTCGATTTTGAAACGCGTCCACCATAAACCTTATCCTGAAGGTTACCCACATAGGTTACATCAACATTATACCATCGGGCTATTTGCCGCATAATAAGTTGTATATTAGCGTCTTTAAATAGAAAGTAACCATTCTTCCATGCCATAACCTCATCTATTTTACCCTGCTGTATTGACATAGTGTTTTGGGTATTCAAGCTTATTGCTTGTTCTCCTGGATGAAGTACTTTTAAAACATTTCCTTTAGAAATCTTTACAGAACCCTCCAACAGAGTTGTTGCAGTTTGTTCTTCGTCATTATAGGCCATGATATCAAAATGGGTACCTAAAACTGTGACTTCCTGCTTATTGAATTCTACTTTAAATGGTTTGCTTTTATCTTTCGCTACTTCAAAATACCCCTCGCCAGTTAACTCCACTTTCCGTTCGCTTCCTATAAAAGCCGTAGGAAATTTCAATGACGACGCGGCATTTAGCCATACTTTTGTACCATCGGGTAAAACAACGATATATTGCCCACCCTTGGCCGTTGATACTGTATTATATTCGATACTATTATTGCTATCAAATCCTGCTAAAGTTTCATACTGTATTAATCCGTTAATTGTTTTAGTAATAATGCTATTATTCTGATTAATAACAGTTTCGTTTTTAGTTTGGTTTAAAACAATTGTCCTTCCGTTTGAGAGGGTTAA
This sequence comes from Mucilaginibacter sp., assembly GCA_025352225.1. GTDB lineage: Bacteria > Bacteroidota > Bacteroidia > Sphingobacteriales > Sphingobacteriaceae > Mucilaginibacter. Next base: position 1,766 of record JANXTT010000159.1, read on the forward strand.
TATTGCCGTAGCAGACCCTGGGGCTATATCATTTTTGAAAGCAATTTTTTGTGCTAATCCGTTTTGTAATGGCTTGGCTTTATAATTCTGATAAAAGGTAATAGCTAATAAAGCAACGGCTGCCGCATAGGCCCACCAACGTATGTTTCTTATTTTTGAAACGCTTTCGACTTTTATACTTGAATTAAGCCTCATTAAAATACGCGATTGGATATCCTTAAACCGCATATGATCTTCCGAAGAAAATTCGGAATATTCGAATTGATCTTGATAAGACATTATAATATCCACTTCTTCAGGCGAGGCACGTCCGTCCAAATATTTTTCGAAAAGTAATCTGTATTCCTCTGAAGTCATCTGCAAGAAATTGATATAATTGGTTTATACTAATACAGAGGGAATTTATCTGTTTGCACACACACTGTTTAATAAATATTTTTTAAATATTTGATTTGGTAATTGATTTCCGTAAATTTACCCTGCAACCAATTATTGATGGCGTATAACTCCTATAGCGACCACGAACTGTGGAATCTTATTTTAAAAGATGATTTCCGTGCTTTTACAGCACTGTTTGATCGGCATTGGCCTAAATTATACAAAAGCGCTCAGAGATATATCAAAAATGATGATGAGTGCGAAGAAATTGTACATGATCTTTTTTTGAATATCTGGAAAAGAAAACATTTTTTGATAATTGAAGATTTTAACAAATATTTTAAAGCCGCCACTCGTTATCAGGTTTATGCTTTTATTGAAAAACAAAAAAACAGCCACGTTATATTATTGGAAACTATTGGTGAAGGTCAGGAGCAGTACGAGTTAAATTTCGCTGACGAAAAAATAGCGTATCACGATTTAGAAAACCAGCTTAATAGACATTTAAACCAATTACCGAAAAGATGTCAGGAAATTTTCGTCCTAAGCAGAATGAATCAGTTAACCAACAATGAGATTGCCAGAAAATTAGGCATTTCAAAAAGATCGGTAGAAAATCAAATTACTGCCGCCTTGCAATTCATTCGCTTTCACATGAAAGACATTGTGAAATAGTTCTATAAGTGTATCAATAAAACAAGGCACGTATTTGCCTATTATGTACCCCACTAACATTAACGACTCCCCTTAACATTCAATATAATTTTACTGGCATGTGCTATGCCCAGCGTTTTGCCGGGTTTAACGTTTAAATAATGCTTTAAATAACCATTCATTATACCTGTCATAGCGCGGTTGTAGGCATCTCTAAACTCGGGCATTTGCTCAACTATCGAATGCCCGAAATGCATTTGCCCGGTATCGTCAACAATTACCGTGAATGAGTAGTTAAAATCAGCGTAAGCCTTACTAATAGCAATATTAAATTCGGGCGAAAGGTAATTTTCTGCAATGTCAATATCGTTAAGCTCATCGGCCTCTGTTTTGACGGATTTTACGGTTACGGACGGGTTATTGCTTTGCAAAGTAACCGGCTGTACCGCGGCAAATGCGCTATCAGCAGCCATGCGCGCATTGTTGGCTTTTAATTGAATATACGCAGTATCCGCACGGGTAGGGTGTTGCAGAACCTGAGCAGTAGTGTGTAATACATTTTTTATATAATGATCGGAGTAGAGTGTCATGTAGAGACGCGATTTGCTGGCCATGATAACTTTATCCTCTACCTCCAGCACCTGAAATTTCAGACTGTCTTTAGTTACTTTTTTTACTTTTATCCAAGCCCATGCGATGTTAAATATGGAATCGTGGTCGAAAATAACTGGGCAGTTAAAAAAACGTTTTTGGGATGGGCTATAAATATTGACCGAATCGGTAGATACGAACGTGAGTTTCCATAAAGGCTCCAGTTGATAGCCTATATTATTAAAAGCGATTCCGTTTTTAACGGTGCGGCGTACTTCGGTGTACCGGATACCTATTACAGATTTGAACGATGGCTTATTTTGATCCTGATCAGGCTTATGATTACAGGCGGTAAGTATCAGGCAGGTGAGCAGCAGGTTGAAGGTAGTATATTTCATATTGTGCACCACTCAAATTTATGAAATATTAGGAAATGATGAGCGGGTGGGAAATGGAGATTAAATTTGATAAACACGGTCAGTAATGATGCTATATATTAAGGGTACGTCCATCCGGATATATATTGCCTCAAAACATATAGATTGTAAACGCTATGCAACTAATATTGACGTAACCACTGTCCAAATTGATAACCCTGGTGTGCAATTTTTATCAGGATAAAAACTATAAAAATCACGGACACTATATTTTTTATGGTTTTTGGTTGCATATTAAAAAAAATTACAGAAAATCACATTTACCAATACACAAAAATAAGCATTTTTTTTGATGATTCACTTCCAATTTTGTTTTTTTGCATACGCAACGAAGCAATCTGTTACTTACAATCAGCAATTCATCAGTTATTCAGATTGCTTCGTTACCGGCCGTACACCGTTTTTATAATATATTTTAGGGACGTTATTTTTTTAATGATTTTGCTACCGCTAAAGCTTTATCGGCATGTGCGCTTCCTTCAAGCATAGCTTCGTAGGTAAATGCAATTTTGCCTTGCAAGTCAATTACAAAAGTTTGCCGGCCTGTCATAAATAATTTGTTTTTTACACCAAATTGCTTGTAAACCTTATTACCAGGGTCGCTTAATAAAGTAAATGGTAACTGATGATTTTTCTGGAAGTTTTTATGACTTTCTACCGTGAACGAATTAATGGCAATTACCTTGGCTCCAACTTTTGTAAAATCGGTATAGCTATCGCGAAACGAGCAGGCCTCTTTGGTGCAAACAACACTTTCGTCCTTCGGATAAAAATAAATAACTAATACATGTTTGCCTATCTCATCGGCAATATTGAACAGTTTTCCATCTTGATCAAGCAAAGAGAATTTAGGTATGGCATCACCAACGTTTAAAGCATGGGCAGGCGTTTGCGCCATTACAGTAACGGATATTAAAAGTAAAAATGAGAACGTCGAAATAATTAATTTCATGTGCGTGAGTGTTTTTTATTAATTACGTTTAAAATCTACGGAAGGATTTTTTAGAACCGAAATTATTTTACCACAATTAAAAGCCCACTCTACCGCCAAAATCCTCTACCCAATAATAATGTTTTTCGGCAATGCCAATTTCTGTATAAGCGGGGTTCATCAGGTTTTTGCAATGTCCAGGGCTCTTAAACCATCCGGCAGATACTTCATTAATAGTTTGTTGGCCCATAGCAATGTTTTCGCCTATGGCGTATCTTTGATAACCCTTATACGTGTATTCCGCCCTTTGTATGCGATTTTCCATCGTACGGCCGTCTCGGCTGGTATGGTTAAAGAATTATGCCGGTACATATCTTTGGCATGCTCCATGGCAGCGTTAGCGAGTTTATTGTTCCACATTATTGGAGGTGCCGGTGGCATATATTTGCCACCGCAATTACAACCCCGGGCACGGGTGGCGTTAATTTTATCCAAAAATTGAGTACGAAATTGCTGGTTGCTTATATTTAATGAGGATTGGCCATAAACATCGAAGGTAAAGAGAATAGTAATGATGACCGTATTAAAAACCTTCATGAAATATTTAAATTAACTTATGATTGCGTACGACATAATGAACTTCCTAAATAATCACAACGATATATTTAAGTACATAAACCCAATTTTTGTTTCATAAAAATGGATTAAAAAAGAATAGCACCCCCAGGGGAAGGGGCGCTATGAGTTGGGATTTAATCAATGGTTTAAATTAACACGCTTAATTTGCTGTGGCAAATTAAATTTTAGAAAATCTTTGAAAACAATGTTGGCTAAATTAATTTTAATGGGAATATCTTAATTTACTGACTATCAATATCTTATTTCTTTATTTAATTTTAAGTTAATGTTTATTACTTATAGAATATAAATTATCGCACTTGTTATCCGATATGCATGTTTATACGCAACCCTTAAGTTAAATGTTGTGGAATTAAGTTAAAAAAAAGGAAAACCACGAAAATAATTGCCCAATACTTTCGTGGATCATATTTTAATGGCTTTTTAATTAAAAAAATTAAATTACAAGGGGGTATAAATGCAAATTTGTTATTAATCCTTATTCATGATTTCAGAACGGAAAACCCTGTCCCAAAGGTCAGAACTTACCCCATAGCCTTTTGTCGGATCAGAATAATGGTGTAGCATATGGTGCTGTTTGATTTTTTTCCAGAGGCCTGATTTGAAATTAAAATGATGTATGGCGTAATGGGTCATATCATAAACTAAATACCCGCCTATAAAACCCGGAAAAAAAGCATACACATAAGTTGCGGGAAGCAATGCATTAAACAAAAAATAAAATCCTGTAGCAAGCGGTATGCTAGCTGATGGCGGTAATACCAATCGTTTTAAATCATTGGGATAATCATGGTGCACACCATGAAAAATAAAGTGCAGGCGTAGTGCCCAGGGTTGCTTGGGTACAAAATGAAAAACAAAGCGGTGCAAAATGTATTCAACAAAGGTCCATATAAATAAGCCGGCCAGCAAAAGCCCTATAAAAGTACCGGCGCCTATGGCCGCTACAAAAAACGCTTTGTAAACCAGGTATACAATAACGGGTGTATATACAACAAGCGGAATAAAAAAATGAACTTTAGATAACACTTCTAAAAAATCATTTTTAAACATTCTTACCGATTCGCTCGAGTTTGAAACATAATTCTTCTTCATAGCAATGTTATGGTTTAAAACGCTCCATAATTTCTTTTCCGGTTGCTGGGTCTATGCCTTTTACCTCTACATAACTTATATTTGGCAACCAAAATGTACCACCTTCAATTTTAAGAAATATTCTGTTCAAAATGGCTTGTTTTTTTGCGATAGTTGCATACATATGATATTTATTATCAGTAGCCGACTTCATTAAGTAAAGCGGGAATTTTTTGTACGATACAAACCGGACATCAAATTTACCATTAACTAATGGTTTTGTAACTAAACCGTAGGCAAATTTACGCTGAATAAAATTAAGCTCTTCTTTTTGACCGCGTTCATTATATTTAATCCAGTATACATGGACAGGATCGTCGGTATCAAGCTGGCCAACTCCGGTATAATTTAAATCGTATACTATGGTATTGGTGTTAGGGTCGCGCTGCACGTAAAATAACTTATCAGCTACGTGCGGCACCGGGAAAACGAGGTTTTTGTTACCTTCTTTTTTAGAAGTATCTGCATCATTAAAATATACCGGGCGAACAACTTTTTTATTCGCGGTTGCATTACCGTGAACAAATAAAGTGAAGCCCAATAATATATATAGTATAACATTCATTATGTGTACAGTTTTAAAAATCAAATATCGCTCTCGTCCGGATACCAAAACGCGGAGCATAAGCATGGTCCAGATAATTAAAACGCTCAACCAGATCTACCCTGAAAAACTTGAGTATGTTACCTATACCAACACTACCTTCGGTATAAGGCGTTTTACCAAGCAAATAAGTAATAGGCGTCCCATCACTATTAACCGGCAACTGGAATAACAATGGGTTAAGTTCCGGGTGATTTTCAGTCCTAACACCACCATACAAAGCTTTAAATGTAACGTATTCGCGCCATTTTAGCTTTTTCAACAAGGGCACTTTATTAAAAATAAAACCATTAAAGCAATGGTTAATACTTATACTGGCATTATGGTCACTAACAAACTCCAAAAAATTCATTAGATTGTAAGAGTCGGGTTGGTAAGCATATGTTTGGTTAGCACGCTGTATAGTTAATAATGGGAAGGGGATCTGCCCAAAAATATATTCGCCTTCGGCAATAACGTCTGTATATCCTAGTTGGGATAAGTAGAAACGCTTATCAATCCGCGCATGTACAGATTTATAACTGTACTGGCCACCAAAAACATCTTTAATGGCCTGGGTATAATTTAAGGAGAAAATAGGGTATTTGCTGGGAATATCAACCCGATACAATTTGCCCTGAAAAAATTGCTCGTGCGGGGCATAACGCAGCCCTACGCTAACTTCGGTGGTAGTTAAATCGGTTATAATATGCGGAAGGCCATTAAACGTGTGGTTAAAATACAAAGATCCTGCCGGCGATTGTTTCCAGCTTTTTAAGCCCACGGAATAAGAGAAATGGTTTTTATATTCGTGCACATAATCAAGCTTGTAATAATCGTTATATAGGTATTTATCATTAATACCGCGTTTAAACGAGAGCAAAAAATTATCCTCAGTTACAAACTGGAGCTCAGCACCCGGGATTTTGGTATCGCGTTGTACACTTGCCCGCAGGTAATTTTGGGGGAATTTGTAAATACTTTTATTATTGAGTGAGTAAGTTCCGCTTAAAAAATACTTCCATTTTTGATCGGTTAAACCATACGCGCCGTAAGTTTCAAAATAATAACGTGTGCTTAACTGCGTAGTTGTTCGCCCGCCAAAACGCAAGCGCACACCTTCAACAGGGTTAAAACTATAAAAGGCATTAGATGGGCCAATTTCAAAAGGCCCTACAGATTTATAGCCCGCAACCAGTAAGGTTACAATATCCATAGTACGTCTGAAAGATGGCATACGCTTCAAACTGTCAATATTATGATATACGCTTGATTCGGCAGTTGTTAAAGTATCCTTACCCCTACTGGCCACCCAATACTGTTCACTGTGGTTCTCCGCATCGTCCACTGTTTCTATCGTTGGCCCGCCATAGGTGGTATCGGGATGGGGTATATTAAGTTTATAATTACGGTATGAAAACGAGCGTTGGCCAAATAACCCGGTTTTACCTTTTTTTGTGATACCAAAGTCGGCCATCATATCATTTTTATCCAAATGATACTTACCATCTGGATTTTGTTCAAACTCCTGGTTAATATACATATCACGAACCCAATTGAGGTTGATGTTTTTATTAATAGCCAGTTTGGCTTTTTTAACGGCGTAATTGCCATCCGTGGTGATGTAAATTTCGCCCTCAAACAGCATATCGGTAGTATTACGGGGCGTAAAACTTAATTCAATAAACTTATTCCCGTTTTCGGTAATGGTATCTGTAATAAAAAACTTGTAGAATGTTGGTGCCGCGTCAGCAATAGGGCTCAGAAACTGATTGGTCATCAAAAAAATATTATTGGCATAAATATCAACCTCAGAATACATTCTGTTGAGGTAGGTATTGATACCATCTTCGTCCATATAGCTGCCAAAGTTTACTTTCTTTTCGCCTTTAACAATTGTTTTTTTTGTTTCCGGATTTTTGCGGTAATAGTTCTGCGATATTTTCTCATCTAAATAAATAGGCAATAACGATTTACCGGGCAACGTGGTGGTATCACGGTTATCCAATAAAAATTTATATTTTCTAAAAAATTTACGATCGGAAAAAGTAGTAGATAAGTTACTTAATGAAAACTGAAGCTTTTCGTACTTTTCGTATTCCGTGTAATTATAGCTTTCGGGGCGGTTATTGTTTTTGTTGGCAATTACTTTTCTAATAAGCTCAACAGCTGGGTTGTCTTTGTTTTTATAACGCTTAGCTTTGGCTCCTTTAACAGTAACCTCGTTTAATAACTTACCCTCTACTTCAAGCTTTACATTAATGGTTTGGTCTTTGTCGGGTATAATGGTATGTATATAGGTTTTATATCCTACAAATGAAATTTTAACTTGCGTGTAAGATACATTGTTTGACCTTAATACATATCTGCCGTTATCATCGGTAATTACGCCTACGGTTGAGCCAGTAAACGCCACAGATACAAAGGGTATTGGGCGGTTTCTATTATCGCTAACTGTACCCCGCACAACGGTGGTTTGGGCCTTGGCGATAGTTGAACAAAATATGAATATTGCAATAAAGTACTTCATTGATTGTAATACGATTTAAATAACCGTACAGATTTTATAAATCACAAGCTTTAATAAACTTTCACAAATGTAAATAAAAACGACTTGGACGTTTGTAGTCAAAAAGTCAAATCTTAAATTCAATGAAAAAAATGACGTAAAGGGATTAAAGCCAGCGGTGCTTTTGATACCAGAGAAAGGTTTGTTTTAGGCCTGTTTTTAAATCGTACTGCGGTGAAAAATTAAGATCAGCTTGTATATTGGTAATATCACAAATCCAGTTAATGGCATTTAATTCGTTTAGCTTTTCTATATTTAACGCAGGGGTTTTACTACTGTAAGCGTAAATTTTTTCTAAAAAACCTGCCAGCACCCTGATTATAAAAAGGGGGATATGTATTTTGAATGTTTTGCGGTTTAGTATTTGTTTAGTAAAATCCGCCATGTCGTAACGACTATATATTTTACCATCGCTAACGTTATAACTTTTACGGGTAACATTGGCTTTTAAAGCTTTAATAGTAATTTGGGCAAGGTCGTTTACGTATATAAAGCTTAACTGCTGTTGAGTAGTACCAATATAAGGCTCCAGACCCTGACTGATTTTTTTAAGAATAATGAATATATCTTTGTCACGTGGGCCATATACCGCTGTTGGCCTAAGTATTATAAGCGGCAGGGCAGGCAAGGCGGCCAATTTTTGCTCGGCTAATAGCTTGCTATGCCCATAGGCCGTAACAGGTTTTGGTGGGCTATCATCGTGAAGAATATCTGTAACATCATTAAGCGGGCCCAGAGCTGCCAAACTACTTAAAAAAACAAACTTTTTTATTTTGATAGCGGCCTTTGTAGCAGCAAGCGCTAGGTTATACGTATAGTCGGCGTTTATCTTATTATAATCTTGCTGAGTTTTAGCGGCGGTTACACCAGCTGCATGGATGATATAGCTGTATTGCTTCTGCTCTAGCTCAGTAATTAAGGCATCAATATTATTAAAATCCGGATAGCAGTATTGAATGTCCAAATGTTTTAGATGGTTAATATCACTGGTTTTTCTAACAGCTGCAAATACCTCAAAGCCATTTTTAAGCGCGTGCTCAATTAATTGATGACCCACAAAACCACTTGCACCGGTTATTAAAACCCGTTCCTTCATATCGCCTTTTCGTAAATACGGTATTTTTTATACGGATCGCCACCAATGGCTGATATAGCCCTGTTAACCATATCATTATGCTCCAAGGTCCATGAGGCTTCTGCAGTTTGGAGCTTTTTACGTTGGAACTCTTTAATAATAGTACCATATAAACATGCTTCGATGCCCATTTTGCGGTAACCATCAATTACACCCAATGCTAAAATACGTATGCCGGTTATGCTTTTTTTACCGAATAAAAGTTTAAATAGGCCGGTAGGCAATAGCCTGCCTTTTTTAATTTTTATTTGAATTTGGTTTACATCTGGAATAGCGAGGCCAAAACCAACTATTTTACCTTTTTGTTCGGCTACTATGCCAAAATCAGGGTCGAGTATTAGTTTAAGGTCCTTAGCAAGGTAATCAAACTCAGCATCGTTCATAGGCACAAAACCCAAATTTTTATCCCAGGCCCTGTTATATACTTCGCGTAGTTTGGCGGCTTCGTTTTTAAAATCCTTCATGTTTAACTTACGGATAACAATATCGCTACGCTTCAAACGCTCAACAAGCATATCGGTCATCTTTGCAGATTTATCATCATAGTGGCCTGCTTTAAATTGCCAGGCCAATAGGTCAACCTGCTTTTTAAAGCCTAATTCATCAAGCAGCGTATTATAGTATGGCGCATTATAGGTCATCATTACAACGGCCGGGCTGTTAAAACCTTCCAGCAACATCCCACAGGTTTCGTTTGTCGAAAAATTAACAGGGCCAATCATTTTTGTCGCTCCTTTTTCTTTTAGCCAGCTAGCGGCTGTATCAAACAATAGTTTTGCGGTTTCGTTATCGTTAATAACATCAAAAAAGCCAAAAAAACCATCTGTGGTGTTATTAAACTTATTGCTGGCATTGTTTAATATGGCTGCAATACGGCCCACTATTTTATCACCATCATAAGCTAAAAAACACTGTAATGTAGAATGTTTATGAAACGGGTGCGTAGTTAATAAATCCTTTTGGGCTATAAATAGCTCGGGAACATAATTGGGATCACCCTGGTATAAATCATGTGGAAAATCAATAAAATTTCCAAGGTCTTTTTTGGATTTAACCGTAATTATGTTTTTCATGAGGTTTATGAGTTTGGCAGAATGCTATGATAAATTCTATGCGCAAATTATAAAATATCATCTTATAATTAAAACGCACAGAACTTTTTATATTTTTTCGTTAACAGTGGCTATACCAACTTGTTTAAACGTTTTGGCTAGTTTATCAACAGCTTCGTCAATCTGATCGAAGGTATGTGTAGCCATTAAAGAGAAACGTAGCAGTGAAGAATCTGACGGAACAGCAGGTGATACCACAGGATTTACAAATACACCCTGTTGTTGTAAAATATTGGTAGCCATAAATGTTTTGTTATTGTCGCGTACATATATGGGTAGTATTGGGCTTTCGCTTTCGCCGATATCAAAGCCTACTTCTTGCAGCAAGCCTTTAGCGTATGCAGTGTTTTTCCAAAGGTTTTCAATATGGTGTGGTTCGGTTTCAACAATATCAAGCGCGGCTATAACGCTGGCTACGGAGGCCGGGGTCATGCTGGCACTAAATATGAGTGACCGTGCCTTATGCTTAATATATTCTATGGTGTCTTTATCAGCTGCGATAAAACCGCCTAAGGAGGCGAATGATTTACTAAAGGTACCCATAATAAGGTCAACATCATCATTCATGTTAAAATGTGATGCTGTACCCGCGCCTTTATGGCCAATAACGCCCAGGCTATGGGCATCGTCAACCATAATATTGGCACCAAACTCTTCTGCCAATGCCGCAACTTCAGGTAATTTTACAATGTCGCCTTCCATACTGAATATCCCATCAACCGCGATAAGCTTAACGGCATCTTCAGGAAGGTTGCGCAATTTTTGACGAAGATCATTCATATCATTATGCGCATACTTAATTACACGCGAAAATGAAAGACGGCTCCCGTCAATAATTGAAGCATGATCGTATTCATCTAATATTAAATAATCATTACGGCCGGTAATGCACGATAGAACGCCTAAATTTACCTGAAAACCGGTACTAAAAATAACCGTCGCCTCTTTCCCAACGTATTGAGCCAACCTGTTCTCTAATTCGATATGAATATCAAGCGTGCCATTCAAAAAACGTGAACCCGCACAACCTGTACCATATTTGTCAATTGCTCTTTTTGAAGCTTCTTTAATTTGGGGATGATTGGTTAAACCCAAATAAGAGTTTGAACCAAACATTAAAACCCGTTTATTGTTAATTATAACCTCAGTATCCTGTGCCGATTCTATTGGCCGGAAATAAGGATATAATCCCTGTTCTTTAATTAAAGTTGCATCTTGAAATTGAGCAACTTTTTCATGTAGTTTTTTACCCATGTATGTTAACCCTACTTAAAATTTTTGTAAAAATACCACGAAAATCCTAATATACCGCTCATTGCTTTATAATTTTTTAACATTAATGTGCATATACATGTATTTCCAATAGGCAAATTAATCATTTTTATTTCTGAAAAATATAATGAAGTTATCTTTTTTACTTTAATATAACGATATTTTTTTCATTATAGCTTTCACAATTTTACTATTGTAATTTAGCTGCTGTTACAACTTACTACAATACAGTTGGTAATGTTTGACCAGCGTGGTAAAAAAATCAAAACTACTGAATTTACTTTGTGTCAAGAAACAGAAGTTTTCCACCCTGTTTAATAAATGTTATTATGTGTTTTTAAAGGGCTAATTATATGTGCATATCTATAATAATTAATTTAATCGGCTCAAAGTTAATATGTATTCATTTCCATTAATTGTATTAGCATAATATGTAAATTTTACGTTACGATAGCAGATTTATTAGAATGTTACAAAAATTATAAAATTGATTGTGAAAACTACCGTTATCTGCTGACAGAAGTTCATCCCCATTTTCCAAACCATAAAAAAGTTGAAATGAAATAAATTATAGCGATTTCGCACTAATAGGCTATTATTAAAAAGGATTACTTTTATCTTTGATTTAAATCCAATGCTTAAATTATCAATACATTTTAACATGAATAACAATATACCTGTTTTGTGTAAAAGCATAGGCAAGCTTTTCTTAATTTTTGTTTTTAGCATAAGTACATTAGCCAGCAAAGCGCAGTCAATAGTTAAGCATTCTAAAATATTAGGCGCCGATATATCATGGCTGCCGCAGTTTGAGGCTGAGGGCCGAAAGTTTTATGACAATGGTAAACCTAAAGACGCCATTGCGATTTTAAAGAAGCACCATTTTAACTACATCAGGCTGCGCATTTTTAATAATCCACGTGCCGATAGCGGCTATTCTAAAAAAGGCTACTGCGACTTTAAGGGTACTCTAAAAATGGCTAAACGCATTAAAGCTGCCGGCATGGGTTTTTTGCTTGATTTTCATTACAGCGATAATTGGGCCGACCCCGGTAAACAGTATGTGCCTGCTGCATGGCAAAATCTCACTTATTTGCAACTTCAGGATTCTGTAAGAGTCTTTACCAGGAGGGTACTCAGAGCTCTTAAACAGCAGGGTACGTTACCGGATATGGTACAGGTGGGTAATGAAATTAACCATGGTATGATGTGGCCTTATGGTAATATAACCCACCTGGATACTTTAGCCGGCTTGCTCAGAGCTGGCATTGGTGGCGTTAAAGATATATCGATGTTGCCAAAAATCATGATACATATTGCCTGCGGCGGCCAGAACGAAGAATCGAGGCACTTTTTTGATAACATGCTGATGCGCGGCGTGCATTTTGATATCATTGGCGAATCGTACTACCCGGAATGGCACGGCACACCCACCGATCTGAAAAATAATTTAACCGATTTAGCTACCCGTTACAAACAGGATATTATTGTAGTGGAGTACTCTCATAAAAAAGTGGAGGTAAACGATGTAGAATTTAACCTTCCGGGTGGCAAAGGCAAGGGTACCTTTATTTGGGAACCATTGGATTACCACGAGGCCGTGTTTAATAAGGATGGCAAACCAAACGCTTTCCTGAAAATGTACGACAAGATCAGCGAAAAATACCATATCAAATAACAAATATTAATGAAGATCATTTTATACAGCCTGTTGGCCATTTTTTCTATTTCGACAGTTACCGCGCAAAACACAAAACCAGCTAAGCCAGTTATTCCATTTAACAACGACTGGGAATTTGTAAAAGACATTGATACCACCACCACAAAGCAAGCACTTATAACCCCAACAGGTACAACCTTTGCATGGGAAAAAGTTACCTTACCACATACCCCCCGTATTGAACCCATTAATAAGGTTGAGGAGCAATGGCAGGGAACCTGTTATTACCGCAAATATTTTACTATACCGGTAACAGAAAAAAACAAATACATTGCCCTGAAATTTGATGGCGCCATGAACGATGCTGATGTTTACCTGAATGGTAAACCGGTTTATAAACACTTAGGCGGATATCTACCTTTTAATGTTGATTTAACTAATGGCCTTAAATTTGGTGTACCCAATTGTATTTTAGTTAAACTCAACAATCAGGATAACCCGCATATCCCGCCAGGCAAACCCATTAAGGATCTTGATTTTAATTTTTACGGTGGCATTTATCGCAACACCTGGTTGATAATTAAAAACAAGATGCACATTAGCGATGCCGTACAAGCCAACCATCAGGCCGGGGGTGGGGTGATGGTTCATTATGAAGACGTAAGTTCAGCGTCGGCTAAAATAGTAGTTAAAACCGAAGTGGAGAATGATGTTAGAACACAACAAAGTTTACAAATAAATGTTGCACTTGTAACCAACAATGGTAAAAGGGTTGCTTTATCTACATCGGGCTTAAAACGAGTTAGCGAGAGTGGTTATACTACATTTGAGCAAAGTTTGAATATCAAAAACCCTAAGCTATGGTCGCCGGCACACCCCTACCTTTACACACTTGCGGTACAGGTGGTTGCTAACGGTAAGATAATAGATGAGCAAACGTTTAAAACGGGCGTGAAAACGTTCCGCTTTGAACCTGGTGCATTTTACCTTAACGGCGATAAGCTGAATATAGTAGGTACAAACCGCCATCAGGAGTATCCATACATTGGTTATGCACTGAGCGATAATGCCCAATACCGCGATGCCTGGAAAATTAAAAGTGCAGGGTTCAATTTTGTTCGGTGCTCGCATTACCCGCCTTCCCCCGCGTTTTTGGACGCCTGCGATGAGCTGGGCCTTTTAGTAATGGATGCCATACCTGGTTGGCAGTTTTTTGGCGATGAGGTATTTCAGAAAAACAGTTATCAGAATATTCGCGATATGATACACCGCGACCGTAACCATGCCTCCCTTGTGCTCTGGGAAGCATCGCTCAATGAAACAGGCATGAGCAAGAACTTTATGGATAAAGCACAGGCAATAGTACATGCCGAATTACCCTATAAGGATGTGTTTACTACCGGCTGGAAAGATTATGGTTACGACCTAACCAACCCTGCCCGCCAGCATGCCAAAGCTCCGGATTATTGGAAAAAATACAATAAACCTAAACCCTTATTAATAGCCGAATATGGCGACTGGGAATATTATGCCCAAAACGCGGGTTTTAATCAAAAGGCGTACGAAGGGCTCAAAAAAGAAGAGCGAAACTCGCGCCAGGTACGTGCTGATGGCCAGGAACGGCTGTTACAGCAGGCCTTAAATTTCCAGGAGGCTCATAACGATAACTTATATAACCATGCTGTTGGCGATGTGAACTGGCTGATGTTTGATTATAAAAGGGGGTATGCAACCGATCTGCAAACATCAGGCATTATGGATATTAATAGGTTGCCAAAATTTGTATATTACTTTTACCAGAGCCAGTATGGCCCAAACATTGATGATAATGGCTTTGGTAAACCTATGGTTTATATTGCCAACTATTGGAACAGTACGGCAACTAAATCGGTTAAAGTTTACAGTAATTGCGATGAGGTGGAGCTATTTGTAAATGGCGTATCGATAGGTAGGCAGCATCCCGATAAGGATATATACTCTACAAACCTGCCACACCCACCATTCACATTTTCGGTAGATAAGTTTACCCCCGGCAAACTAGAAGCTACGGGCTATATAAACGGTATGAAAACCATTACTGATACCCGCCAAACGCCCGGTAAACCGTATGCTATAAAATTGGTTATTGACGAAAGTGGTAAGAAATTCAAGGCAGACACTAACGATGTTGTTTTTGTTTATGCCAGTGTTGTTGATGAAAACGGAACTGTGGTACCTGATTTTAACGGAAAAGTTTCATTAACTGCGGCGACTGGTAAAAGTAACGCGGAACTGATAACATTGGATAGTAAATGCGAAGCTGGTATTACAGCAGGATTGTTAAAAACAGGAAACGTTTCGGGAATGATTTCCCTTAAGGCCACTTGCGAAGGATTGAAAGAGGCAATATTAACAAATTAATAATTACAGATAAATAAAAGAATAGGCTCTAATTAAATTATTAACGAAAACATGGTGGCCAACTTTTGACATTTATCGTAACTTTTAACTTTAGCCAAAACAAAACCATACTTTTTATAGTTCATTATAATAGTGACCAAACCAGTTTAACAGAAATCAAAATTTAATAGACCTGATACTCAAACCATATTAATTGGCCATAATTGCTTTATTTTATTGGTTAGAAAAAATCATTAAATAATTTTACCTTTAAAAAATCAAAAATTAAACTATGGAAAAATTTAAAGCATTAAAAGACTTAGTAGCTTCAATAGAAGCTGATGCAGCTAACTTTTACGAAAAAGGCAATAAAGCCGCAGGGACGCGTGTACGTAATGGTATGCAAAAATTAAAAGTTGCAGCAACTGAAATACGTTCAGAGGTAACAGAGCTTAAAAATAAAGCTACTAAATAACAAATGCATTGTTTTGAAAAGCCCGGACAAACCGGGCTTTTCTCGTTTTCTTCAATATTACGCACAATTACATTTAACCTGATTATTTATTAGGTAAATAGGTTTAAACGATATATATTCAACCTATAATTTATACCATTCCTAAACCATTCAAAACTAAACTTTATGATTATTTTAGTAAACCACGAAATCAACGATCCGGCAAACTTCTGGAAAGCGGCACAAGAAAATTTACCTAATTTACCCGAAGCTAATGTTAAAAGAGTAGTGCAATCATTACCTAACACCGACATGACTATTGCCACCTGTTTATGGGAAGCCGATAGCATAGAAGCGCTTGATAGCTACTTACGCAGTAAGGTTGGCAGTACCAGTAAAGAAACCTATTATGAGGTTAATACCGCAAACGCCATCGGCCTGCCTGCCTGATAATTATAACCATCAAAACTTAAACAAAGCCTTACTGAAAGTAGGGCTTTGTTGTATATAAAATCTTCATCTATTAACTGTTACATTTAGCTATATTTATTATTAAAAATCGAGCATCATCAAAGCAATATTTACATTATTTATTAGTTTAGAAATTACAAATGGTACTCCCCCTATCCTGATACTAAATATAACGCACCCTAACTATTTTTTATATAAGTTTACAATTAAATGTTACAACATATAATAATTTAATATAGTTTTGCATCATTAGTAAATACCATAAAATAATCCACTAAATTAAAAAAACATGAAAAAAGCCACATTGATGTTAACGGTCGCGTTTACAGCATTTTTGTTTTCGTTTAAAACTGCCGAGCCTACAACCTGGACCGTTGATAAAGCACATGCCAAATTAACTTTTAGCATTACCCATTTAATGGTTAGTGATGTTGAAGGTGCGTTTAAAATGTTCGACGCCAAATTAACAACCACTAAAGATGATTTTAGCGATGCTGTTGTTGACTTTACAGCTGATGCCAATAGTTTAAATACAGAGAACGATCAACGCGATAGCCATGTAAAAAGCCCAGCTTTTCTGGATGTTTCTAAATACCCTACTATCACTTTCAAGAGCACGTCTTTTAAAAAGGTTAGTGGTAATAACTATAAAGTAACCGGTAATTTAACTTTACATGGTGTAACGAAAGCAATAACGCTTGATGTGCTTGCCCGTACAGGTATGAACCCCATGAGCAAAAAACAAGTGGCCGGATTCAAAATCACAGGCACTATTAACCGTGGCGATTTTGGTGTAGGCGCGCAATTCCCAGGAGCCGTATTAAGCGACGAGGTTGCAATTGTTGCCAATGCGGAATTTGGCAAAAACTAAGTTAAAAGAAGATAAGTCAAAATATTATTTACTACCTGCCCTTCCCAGTATTAAAAAATGGGAAGGGTTTTTTATTATCGATGCGCTATCCTTTCAGTTAATGGTTCTATTGTATTTTTAAATCAAAACGTCCATCCTTAATTTGCACTGTTTTCCCGCTTTTATTTATAGCACTAAAAGCAAAAGTTCCGGCAATAATTTTTTGTGCTTTATCATATCTTAAAATATGTACCATACCTGGTAAAGGAGGAACAATTTTATATCTTGAACCCTCTTTACGCACATCCTCATAAACTGCAGACGATTCGCCTAAGGTTACAGTATCTTTGTATTTTAACTGCATTATCGCACCGGTTCGCATCCCGGTAGAGTCAATCATTAACTCAACAGAGTATTCCGCATCTGCCGTATCTTTCCTGCCATATATAACTAAATTGTAGTCAGAGTACAAATGGACCGCTGATACATTGGGCCCATCCATATGATTATCAGGTACAAACACTTTCCCGTTAATTGTGCAACCGAAGGTATTTAGGCCGGCTTGTGTTATAGGCGGCAGCTTGTCGGCCCCGTTACAACCTATTAAAATAAATGGCAGCAACAATAATAGTTTTTTCATAATTGTTCAGGATAGGTTGTTATCTTTCAAAACGGCATCTTTTTTATACCATTATTGATGCTAATACAGCGTTTTAATTTTATGATAATTAGCACCGGCTGATTTTGCAAATCAAATATAGAATAATAAATTCCAATCTCCTTGATGTACAAGCTAGTAATAACATCAAACCATTGTTAATATCTTTTGTTATACCGTTGCTGCTAATATCAAAATTAGTTAGTACCTTGCCATACGTAACTATCTGTTTATTAATAGTTTAATAATTATATACACAATTACAAAAATTTCACAAATCAAGCTAAACAACGTGGCTTTTTTTGCTTATTATGAAACACGAGGAACAACCTTTTAAATTTGGGATCAGAAGAATACAAGATTTAGCTTTTAGCATAGATGAGTCTGTAGATATTTTTGATTACGAGAGCGTGCAGGTGGCCTATGCGCTTGACCTCTCTGACTCGGAAGAAAATGAATGGATTGAATTTAAATTAAAAGTTAAATTTACCGAAAAAGGTCACCAAAGAGCGTTTCTTACAGGCACCATTGCTACCACCTTTTATGTAAAAGACATCAAAAAATATATTGACTATAGCACAAATACTTTCAAATTTCCGCCAAAAGGGTTATTAACTATGTTTCGTACATCGTTTACCCATGCAAGGGCAATACTGGCTAAGAATACTGCCGGCACTAAATTCAAAAATATATTTATACCCATTGTTGATCCGCAAACACTATTAGTTGATTTGCTAAAAACCAACACAAAAAAAGTTCTTACTAAAGAAACTGTCACTTATTAGCTATTAGCTACCTCTGTTACCCCTTGTTGATGCGATGCATTGGCAAGGGTTTTTATTAGGATGCACCCCTATAATCGATATACGTTTATCTTTTTACCTATCTTTGTATGATAGTGCTGAATACGATGTCCGCAAAAATAAAAATTTTACTATTCTGTTTAACTTCAATCGCTTTTATCGGCTGCGATAGAATAACCAAGCAACTGGCTAAAACCCATTTAATGGATAAGCCAGATATATCATATTTCCATAATACCATCAGGCTTGAATATGTTGAAAACACAGGTGCCGCTTTAAGTCTGGGTGACAATTTATCAAGGCCGGTAAGTTTTTGGCTTTTAAGCATTTTACCACTAGCATTAATTCTGATGCTGCTGGTATATGTAATCAAACAATCCAAACAGTTAAACGCGCTTAAGCTATTTAGCCTGGCTTTGATATTTGCCGGCGGCATGGGTAATATTATCGACCGCTTGTTTTTTGATCGCCACGTAACCGATTTTATGAACATCGGGATCAAAAACATACGCACAGGCATTTTTAATGTTGCCGATGTATGTATAACTCTAGGTGCTATTGTTCTGTTTTTTGCGTTTAGAGAGCGGGAAGCAGTGCCAATACAGCAGGTTGAGCCGTGATTAATTAGACAGTGCACGATATAATTTTACTATAATTAACTTCTTCTACCATTTTAAACTTTTACCCCCTATGATCACCATTATTAAATCAAACAAATGGTTATGGTATAGCAGGTTTTTTGTTGTTATTGTGTTGATGATAAGCTCAATATATATACTTGCAGACTTTAAGTGGAGCCAAACAATACCCCTAAATAATTTTTTTTCGATAGCAATGCCATTACTAATGTTTATTACTGCGTTAGCTGCCATTCTGGATTTTGTATTTATGCCAAAAGGCGCAATTTTGGATACAGAACTTCAAAAAATAGAAGTGACTTACTTTATAGGAAAGCCTAAAACAATTTATTTGGATGAGATTAAAGCCTTGTGTACAACTTTTATTAAACCCGCCCGAGGGAGCAAAACTTATGAGGGTGTAATGGTATTTTTAAAAGCAGGGAAAAAAATACTTTTTAATGACTACTACATAGCTGATCACACATCAATATATATTTATCTCGTCTTATCAAAAATACCAGATATAGGTGAACAAAAGTTTAAACCGTTATCTTACTGCATCCATAATTACATATACAAATAGGCAACTGCAGTATTTAAAATCGAACTAATCAGGGGATTACTGTCCTAAGAAAAGGTATGTCAACCTGTGCCTTTTAACTTTCAACGCTATGCATTATTGCTGACGGGTGCCCCCCAGCGAATACCTATCCACTTCCCGGATTACCCTCATTTATCTATTAACTATTAGTTATATAAAAAACCCCAAATTTCGCCGGGTATAAACCTATGCAGTTTAATGTTGTATATAAGCTACTTTTTTACAGTGAATAGTATCTTATTTTAACCTTTGGTTGTTATTTTATAAATCCATAAAGCAATAGCAAATTATTAATGTTTTCAATTAAAAAGTGCAACTATATACAACAAAAGCATCTTTTTTTAATTAATTAGCATATATTCGAGTTCTATCTACTTATGTTTTCGTTATAAATGCTTCTGCCTTTTATAAAAAAGATAAATCCATGTTAAAAAATATAAAATTTTTAACCTTAGCGATATTTTTATTTTCATCGTGTGCTAAAACAGCCAACCAAAAGGCTATGGAATTGGTGGAAACTTATTGCAAAGGAAATTTTTTTTACCCGGATACCTACCGGTCATGGAATTTTGAAAACCTAGAAGCATACTACCAACCTTATGAACACACCGCTCAATATCATAGGTTTACCGTAGAAAAAAAACGACTCGAACATAAAAAAGACAGTTTAATGAATCTTATGGCGATCATCCGAAAACCTATTTATAATCATCAGATTGATTTAATTGATTATGCCGAAGGCAGGATAAACACTATTATGTCAATAAGCAAGCGTAATTTTACAGGTAATCAGGAGGGCTGGACGATGGTTCATAGTTATTATAAAGCAAATGATTTTGGCGCAGTTGTTGAATATCGAACGGTATTTGTACTGGATAAAAACCTAACCCGTGTGGTTGAACCTGAACAGGTAAGCATATTGCGCTAAATCGATTTTTTTATCAAATGGCGTAACTCAGCTAAATAGTATTTATTCCAAATGCTTAAACTAAAAACAAAAAGTATTATTATTGTAATAGGCCGAAAGCAAACCTTTATCCATGACAACCGACACTCAACTTATTAAACGCTTACGTATTGTAATTAAAGCCAGCGGAGGGCAAAGCAAATTTGCTAAAGCATGTGGAGTTTCACAATCGCTTATCAGTTTAATGCTGTCAGGCGAGCGCGATGTTAACTTTACCATTATCCGTGCGGTATGCCACGACCTCGGCTACTCGCCCGAGTGGGTAATTACCGGCACCGGCGAAAAAATGGCCGATGGCAAAGAAGCCACAAAATTAGTTACCGAAATACAAATACTGCGTACCGAAGTTGAATTACTCCATGCGCGCATGCGCAGCTATGAAAAACAGTTTGACGAAATAAGGGAGCGCCTGGCGGAGAAGTAGTTATTTTATTAAAATCGATATACTCCCTTCGCAATTAAAACTTCAAATGCTTAACCGTTAACCCATTATTAATTAGTTGTTTTAAAGAGTCTATACCAACACGCAGGTGGGTTTCCACATAGGTTTCGGTTACTTTTGAGTCGCTTTCTGCTGTTTTCACACCTTCTGGTATCATAGGTTGGTCACTCACCAACAGCAATGCTCCTGTAGGTATTTTATTAGCAAAACCGGTAGTAAATATGGTTGCGGTTTCCATATCAATAGCCATGGCGCGTAAGCTTTTCAAATATTTTTTAAAACTTTTATCGTGTTCCCAAACGCGGCGGTTGGTAGTATAACAAGTGCCTGTCCAGTAATCGCGCGCGTGGTCGCGAATGGTAGTTGAGATAGCTTTTTGGAGCGCGAAAGATGGCAATGCCGGAACCTCGGGTGGCATATAATCGTTTGAAGTACCCTCGCCACGTATAGCGGCAATAGGCAGTATAAGGTCGCCAACATTATTTTTCTTTTTCAGTCCCCCACATTTTCCTAAAAATATAACCGCCTTGGGATGAATAGCCGTTAGCAGGTCCATCACAGTTGCAGCCAGGGCACTGCCCATACCAAAGTTTATAATGGTTATCCCATCAGCAGATACGCTTTGCATCGGTTTATCCAAACCTATAATGGGTGCGTCTTGATGCCACTCCGAAAACATTTGCAGGTATTTGGAAAAATTGGTAAGTATTATATAATCTGTAAAAGCCTCGAGCGGCCGGCCGGTATAGCGAGGCAGCCAGTTAGACACAATGGCTTCCTTAGTTTTTAAACCCGATTTTATTCCACCCTTAACTTCTTTCATTTTAGAAGCCCCATCATCCGTATCAGCATCTTTTTTTATGTCTTTTTCTTCGTTCATAGCAATATCAATATATATCACGGTTAACACTTACCTAATGAAGATACCAAAAAAACGAAATTTTTACAAGTGTTTTTTTGTAAATCGCAAAAAGGCATTACACTTACATTCCGTTCTTCCGACTGGCACGGAATGAATTTTTTACTTTTATTTTTTACTTTAAGTTGGCCTATCCGCTCCGTTCTTCGACTGGCTTATAATGACAGTGGGCACTTTTTTTACCTTTTACTTTTGGCCTTTTACTTTTGACTTTAAAAGAGGGCAATTCTTTCGCATATTTGCAGCCACCGGAAAAGATATAATGAGCCAGGATAATCTATACATCAAGAACAAGAAAGCCTACTTTGAATTTCATATATTAGATAAATATGTGGCTGGCATTAAACTATTGGGCACCGAAATTAAATCTATCCGGGAAGGTAAGGCTAATCTGAATGATGCTTTTTGCACATTTATAGGAACCGATTTGTTTGTTCGCAACCTTCATATTGCCGAGTATTCCCACGGCTCGTTTTATAATCACGAACAAAAACGTGACCGTGTACTGCTCCTTAACAAAAAAGAACTCAAAAAAATGCAGGCTCGCAGCGAAGAAAAAGGTTTTACCATCGTACCGCTGGCCCTTTTTATAAGCGACCGTGGCTTTGCCAAACTGGAAATTGGTTTGGCTCAGGGTAAAAAAACGTTCGACAAACGCGAAACCATGAAAGAACGCGATAGCAAGATTGAGATGGACCGCGCGTTGAAGAGGTAGCAGACTTTAGTGGCTCTACCAGGCTTTATCCCCCACTAGAGGCACAAATCTGAAGGTATCAAGCACAATTTTTTCGTAATCGTTTTCACTGGTTTTGAGAATGGTGACCATTTTCTGGGTTTCTTCATCCCCTACCGGAATAACCAGAACACCACCAATGGCGAGTTGTTTCAGCATGTCCTCAGGCACAAATGGTGCACCCGCCGTTACTATAATTTTATCAAACGGAGCATGTTTAACCATACCTTTCGACCCATCACCGCAAAAAAAGCTGGCTTTATAACCCATATGCGGTAATACCAGTATAGTGCGCTGGTATAGCTTCTCTTGCCGCTCAATGGTGAATACCTTTGCACCAAGTTCAAGCAATATACAAGTTTGATAGCCGCAGCCCGTGCCAATTTCCAGCACCTTATCGCCCTTGCGGATATGCAGCAATTCGGTTTGATAAGCAACGGTATAGGGCTGCGAAATAGTTTGCCCCTCACCTATCGGGAACGCAATATCTTTGTAAGCCTGGTTCCAGAAGGTCTCATCAAAAAAGTAATGGCGAGGAACTTTGGCGATGGCAGCAAGCACGTTCTCATCTTGAATGCCTTTTTTCCTCAACAATTCAGTCAATCGTTTACGTGCGCCTTGTTCCCGGTAATTATCAATATACTTATGAGCCATTTAAAAACAAAGTTATTATAAACCCAAATAACTGCTTAAACAAAACAACAATTGTGCAAAACAAAAAAAGGAACGAGTGATGGCTTATCCATTCAAATTTTTAATATGGGTCAACATCAGGCTGAACAATACAGCCTTTACTCAATTTGGTAGTTTGAAATTGCAGCAATACTTCAAGTAAAATGGCTTTTACCTTACTGATAGATACTACGTCTTTCTCAAACTTGAGCATGATGGATTTGATGTAGTAATTTCGGATTCGGTTGACCAGCGGAAACTCAGGGCCTATAACCCTGTCGGCAAAGTGTTTACGCAACTCCGTAGCCAGATATTCGGCCTGGTGGTATAGCTGTTCGGGGTCTTTGTGCTTTACGTCTAATTGAATTATGCGGTAAAATGGCGGATATTTAAAACTCTTCCTTTCAGCCATCTCGGTAAGGTACAGATCCAGGTAATCATTTTCTATTACCTGCTTAATAACACGGTGGGCCGGATCATAGGTCTGGATAACTACCTTGCCTTGTTTACCTCTGCGGCCTGCCCTGCCGCTCACCTGTGCCAAAAGCTGAAAGCTACGTTCGTTAGCCCGATAGTCGGGGTATTTAAGTAAGCTATCCGCATTGATAATACCAATAACGGTTATATCTGGAAAGTCAAGCCCTTTGGCCACCATTTGTGTGCCCACTAAAATATCTATCTTCTTATCCTCAATATCGTTGAGTATATTCTGAAAAGCCATTTTGGAGCGGGTAGTATCCAAATCCATGCGGGTTATTCGGGCGTCGGGCAGTAGCATGGTTAATTCGTCCTCTACCTTTTCGGTACCAAAACCTTTTTGCTCCAGGTGTGCAGAGCCGCAAGCCGGACAAGTTGTGGGTATATCCTCGCGGTAACCACAGTAATGGCAATGCATTTTACCACTACTTTTATGATAGGTTAAGCTTACATCGCAATTGATACATTTGGGGGTATAGGCACATGTTTTACAGATAATTACCGGCGCATATCCCCTCCGGTTTTGAAATAGGATAACCTGCTCCTTTTTGGTAAGGGCGTTTTGTATATCCTGCATCAACACACTGGTAAAGTGCGATTGCATGGTTTTACGCTTAGTTTCCTCAACTATACTAACTACTTCAATTTGGGGTAGCTGTACACCACCAAAACGCTCCTGCAGTTCGGCAAAGCCATATTTATCGGTGCGGGCGTTATAGTATGATTCGAACGAAGGGGTTGCAGAGCCGAGTAATACTTTGGCTCTGTGTAAGTTGCCCAAAAATATAGAAGCATCACGGGCGTTGTACCTCGGTGCAGGGTCATATTGTTTATAAGAACTTTCGTGCTCTTCGTCTACAATGATCAGGCCCAGGTCATCAAAAGGCAGAAATATCGACGACCGTGCACCTAAAACAATGCGGTACTCGCCTTTCAATACTTTTTGCCAAACCTCTACACGTTCGTTGTCATTAAAACGAGAATGATATACACCAATATTATTACCAAAGTAATGGCGTAAACGTTCCACAATATGGGTAGTTAATGCTATCTCGGGTAATAAATAGAGTACCTGCCTCCCTGTTGCCAGCATTTGCTCTATCAGCCTGATATAGATCTGTGTTTTGCCCGATGACGTTATGCCATGCAGCAATATCACATCCTTATCAATAAACTGAGTTTTGATACTGGCAAGGCATTCCGCTTGTTTATCACTTAGGGTAAAGTTCGAATCAAGCTCCTCGTCTTCTGAATAAAGGCGGCTTACAGTTACTTCATCAGCAATAAATACCCCTTTGTCAATTAGAGCCTTAATAGCAGTTGCACCCGCGCCACTTGCTTCTGTTAATTCGGTTTTTGATA
Organism: Mucilaginibacter sp.; assembly: GCA_025352225.1. Taxonomy (GTDB): domain Bacteria; phylum Bacteroidota; class Bacteroidia; order Sphingobacteriales; family Sphingobacteriaceae; genus Mucilaginibacter. The sequence continues at coordinate 27,269 of JANXTT010000159.1, forward strand.
TAACCTTTTGCTTGCGCGATAGTTGGATACATGCCATTAAAGCATCGCATTGTTTGGGTGCGCGTTCTAAAACCACAAACAACTCCTTTAGCTTTTCGCGATCCTGATAAACCGGATTAAGCTTAATGAAGGTGCGTTTACGGGGTTTGTACTTATCATTAACTTCTTCGGATATATGTATAATGTTTTTTTCGAACAAAGATTTCAATATGGGCATCACCGTTTTTTGGCCAAGCAGTTTAGCTACATCGTTTACGGTTAGCTCCGGCTGAATTTCGAGCGCATCAACAATTAAGTATTCTTTATCATTAAGCGTTGCCTTGTCAAATTCAAACTCTTTATTGAGTATAATGCGGGTTTCGCTGGCTAACTTAAGGGCGGCGGGCAGCGCGGCATTCATTACTTCGCCAACATTGCATAAATAATAATCTGCCAGCCATTTCCAAAAGTCTAATTGATGATTGTTTACAACGGGTTCATTATCTAAAATATCAATTAAATATTTGGCTTCGTATTTTTCGGGGGCTTGGTTTCCAATAGCTGCAATAATGGCTGTGTATAATTTACTTTTACCAAACTGCACCACCACACGTTTACCCACCGCAACGATCTGATTTAACTCATACGGAACACGGTAGGTATAGTTTTTTGATATCGCAAGCGGCAATATCACTTCCACAAAAAGCGTTTCTCTCTGTTTATTTACTGGTTCGGCAAAAATGAGCATCTATTTATTTCTAAATCCGGCAATAGCTAAGGTAATCCAACCAGCAATAAACAATAAGCCGCCAACTGGAGTTACCGGGCCCAAAACTATCAAGCCTTCCCAGCCTAAAAGATGGCGGCATGATAGTAAATACAATGACCCTGAAAATAAAATTATACCAAAGGTGAACAGATAATAAGTTGTTAAAATGATGTTATTTTTAAACCTTGTAAACGTAGATAAAAACAACAGTGCAAATACATGATAGAATTGATATTGAACAGCAGTATGCCAGGTTTCAAGCTGGTCATAATCAAGCTTGGCGTTTAAGGCATGTACTCCGAAAGCCCCGGCAACAACGGCCAGCATTCCGAAGAATGACGCTGTTACTATAATTTGTTTATTCATAAGTGTGATTGTACGGCTAAGTTAACAAGTTGAAAAGAATTACTAGAGCCCATGTGTAAAAATCTACCTTTGTAAAAAAAAGCGATATGAGAAAACAAGTTATTACTACGCTTATCTTACTGATTATTGCAGTGGTAATAACGGTTATGTACTTTAAAAACCTGAACGCTCCGGGGCAACGGCCCGGCAAGGTAATGAATAGCATACCTGCAGATGCGGCTTTAATATTTGAATATAAAAACGACCAAAGTTTTTATGATATATTTAAAAACAACAAACTGCTAACCACATTAATTGGCGATCAGAAATCAACTGAATTAAATGATCTTAAAAATGCTTTACTTGAAAATCCGCTATTAAAATCATTATTTGATGAGCAAAGCGTTTTCATCTCCTTGCACCCTCAGAAAAACAAAGATGAGATTGAATTTTTGATCACCACATCCAGCACAGCTAACATTGGTGATTATCTAGATCAAGTATCTAAAGAAAACAATAATGGCATGCTCATCCATCAAATGATGTTTAACGGCAAGCCTGGGTATAATATTTATTTAAACCAAAGTAAAAAACGTTTCTATTTGGTGATAGATGGCAATAATGTTTTTTCGGCGAGTTTTTCACAAGCCATAGTGGAAGCTGCTGCACGTTATCATGACGAAAGTCACGATCGTTATTTTACACAGCTATCCGACCAGCAAAACTCCACATCCATAGCTAACCTTTATGTAAACTATCTTCAACTTCCCTCTCTATTCGATCAGCTTTTTAGGGATAAAAACACAGAGATTTTCCGGAACTTCAGGTTATTCCCGGCTTTGTGTGCATTGAGCCTGAATTATAAAAGTGACGCCCTAATGTTTAACGGCATCAGTCACATTAGCGGGCAAGACCCCAAAGGCTATCTAAACCTGTTTAGATACCAACAACCTACTGATAATAGATTAAAAGACATTTTTCCGGCAACTACTGCTTACAGTATTAATTTTGCAGTTTCAGATCCTGTTAAATTTGAAAATACTTTATTTCAATGGCAACTACAAAATGGCTTCAACAATGATAAAAAAGCAACTTTTAATAAAATCAAAAACGAAACTGGCGTTAACCTAAGTAAAGAGTTTACCAACTCTCTCGGTAATGAATTTGCAGTTATCACCACTCGCTATCAGGAAAAAATAGCCATTATACACTTAAAGAATGGGCTTAACTTACGGCCATTTATGGTAAACATTAGTAATATGGTAACTGATGAGGTGGGCCAGCTCAATTATGACAAAATACCTTTTTACCTTTTGGGGGATGCCTTTAGTGTATTCAGGCGCCCATATTTTATGATAGCAGATAACTACTTGTTGCTCTGCAACTCGCAAGTGGGGCTTATGGAGTATTATAAAAATTACACTAAGGCAAACTTTTTAAGCAAAAAAGAGCAATACATCAGCTTTGATAATTTACAGGCTCCCAAAAGCAATGTGTCGTTTTTTATACATTTTAAAAACGCGTCCCAATTACTAAAGCAACAACTTAAGCTTATTTACGCTCAAGCTTTTGATAACAACCAGGGATGGAATAATTATTACGCCGCGTCTTACCAGTTTACATCGTCGGATAAGGACTTTTACACCAATTTCTATATGCGATTAGATACCGCGAATAGACAGAGGTAGCCATGATTACCTTTAAAAATATATTACTTATAACGTGTTGTGCGATTAAAAAGCCAAAGCATATTTAAGATGATTTAGCGGTTTGTTATTGTTGGTATTGATGAATTGCAAACAGGTTATGGCAGTAAATTTAGTTAATATTCTTA
>JANXTT010000163.1 GCA_025352225.1 Mucilaginibacter sp.
GGTATGTTAACCAACTTTGCAACCGTACGTAAGTCGATCAAAAAGATGTCTAACATCGATAAATTGACTAAAGACGGTACCTACAGCAATCTTTCTAAAAAAGAAAGACTGATGATACAACGTGAGCGTATCAAGTTAGAAACATTGTTAGGTGGTATTGCTGATTTAAACCGTTTACCGGCAGCATTATTTTTAATCGATGTTAAAAAAGAACATATCGCTGTAGCGGAAGCAATGAAATTAAACATTCCAACTTTCGCGATGGTTGATACTAACTCTGATCCATCAAACATTGACTTCCCTATACCGGCTAATGATGATGCTACAAAATCAATTTCGTTGATTACCAGCATCATTATCAAAGCGATAGAAGAAGGTTTGGATGAGCGTAAGCGCGAGAAAGAAGACGAAGCTGAAAAAGAAGCAGCAGCATCTAAAGCAAAAGCTGATAGCCCAGAGGCTGTTGCTGGCACTAAAGACGAAGCTGGTAAAAGAAGCCGTAAGGTTACAGCCGAAACTGAAACAACTGAAGAATAATTAAAGAAAGCCGGATTTTTGGATACTGATCTCGGATTTACTTCCCTGACCTTTTATTCAGAATCCGGTTTTTTATTGAATACACAACCTGTAAAAAAAATTAAAATGTCTACATTACAAATTTCTGCAGCCGACGTAAACAAACTGCGCCAACAAACAGGTGCAGGTATGATGGATTGTAAAAAAGCTTTAACCGAAACTAATGGTGATTTTGAAGCCGCTATTGACCACCTCAGAAAAAAAGGTGCTAAAGTAGCTGCCAGCCGTCAGGACAGAGAATCAAACGAGGGCGTTGTAATAGCACGTGCTTCGGAAGATGGAAAACGCGGTGTTATTATTGAGTTGAACTGCGAAACAGATTTTGTTGCAAAAAATGCTGAATTTGTTGCTTTTGGTAACGCTATTGCAAACGAAGCTGTTCAAAACAATCCTTCAACAATAGAAGAGCTATACAATCTGGATATTGATACTGAAAACACCCGTGTTAAAATTGGTGATGCCATTATTGATAAAACAGGTAAGATTGGCGAAAAAATAGGCGTTTCTAAATACACGGTTATTGAGGGCGAAAAAGTTATTGCTTACATACACGGTAATTTCCGTTTGGGTGTATTGGTTGCTTTAAGTGCTAATGCAGCCGGTGCTGATGAAGCAGGCAAGGATGTATCTATGCAGATTGCAGCCATGAACCCTATTGCTATTGATAAGGATGGTGTGGACGCTACTGTAATTCAACGTGAACTTGAAATTGCTAAAGAGCAAATCCGTGCAGAAGGTAAACCAGAAGAGATGGTTGAAAAAATATCTGCCGGTAAATTGAATAAGTTTTACAAAGATTCTACTTTGTTAAACCAGGAGTTTGTTAAAGACTCATCAAAAACAGTTGCCCAGTTTTTAAACGGGGTTGAAAAAGGATTAACAGTAACCGCCTTTAAGCGGGTTGCTTTAGGAGCTTAATATTAAAAACCCCGCCATTACGGCGGGGTTTTTTTTTGCCTTTATTTTAACAGATCTATGGTAACTGCACTACATCATTTCCAACTGGTTTCTGATGGGGAAATAACTCACGGAAAAGCTGTTTTAATGGAGGGGCAATTTATAATAGCTATTGTAAATGAAGCCGATGTACCGCAACATGCTGAAAGGGTGGATTTAAAAGGCGCTTATTTATCTCCTGGCCTTATTGATCTGCAAATTTACGGTAGTGGCTCTCCGTTGTTTTTTGGTGAAAACCCATCTGTAGAGGCACTTGCTCAAATGGAGCAATCTTTGTTAAACCAGGGCTGTACAGGCTTTTTATCTACCATTGCTACCAACACACCACAGGTAGTAGAACAAGGCATACACGCAGCTTTAAGTTACCTTAATGCCAATGCAATCAACTTTATGGGTTTGCACATGGAAGGCCCGTATCTTAATGCGAAACGCAAAGGCGCGCATCCCGAAAGCTTGATAAAAAAAGCAACGCTTGCTGAGGTTAAACGTTGGATTGAGTTGGCTGATGGCGCAATCAAAATGATAACCCTGGCTCCCGAACTCCAAGACAGTGAAGTTTTAGAATATATAGATGCGCAAGGTATTATAATCTCATCTGGCCATAGCGATGCAACTTATGAGCAAGCTAAGGCATTTATTCATCATCCGGTTACGGCCATAACTCATTTATATAATGCCATGCCGCAAATGCACCATAGGCAGCCCGGTATTATTCCCGCTGTATTTGAAGAAAAGCCATACACCAGTATTGTGGCCGATGGCATCCATGTTAATTACGCGATGATTGCTTTGGCTAAACGCGAATTAGGGGATAAGCTTTTTTTAATAACGGATGCCGTAACAGAAAATAAGGAAGGCGTTTATCAGCATAAGCTTAATAATGACCATTATATTATGCCCGATGGAACACTTTCGGGCTCGAACCTCAGCATGTTGAAAGCGGTAAAAAACTGTGTTTTGCATGCTGGCATACCCTTGGCCGAAGCTGTTAATATGGCATCATTATATCCGGCCAAGCTATTAAAAAGTGATCATTTTATGGGCAAAATAGATAAAAATTACCTGGCCAACCTAATCGTATTTAATGCTGATTTTGAAATACAAAGCGTGTATTTTAAAGGCGAATTGATAACAAAAACAATATAAAATTTTAACACTAAGTATATTTCAATAATTTTGACAAACCACTTTTTAAATGAAATACAAAAGAATCTTATTAAAACTTAGCGGCGAATCATTAATGGGCGATAAACAATACGGCATTGATAACAGCCGTGTTTTACAATACGCTCATGATATTAAAAGTGTTTTTGATGCCGGTATTGAAATTGCAATTGTTGTAGGTGGCGGCAATATTTTTAGAGGCCTAAGTGCCGAAAAATCTGGTATGGAACGTGCTCAGGCCGATTATATGGGCATGCTGGCCACGGTAATTAACTGTATGGCACTCCAAAACGCGCTGGAAAGCATAGGCGTGGAAACCCGGCTACAGTCTGCCATTAAAATGGAGCAAATATGCGAGCCATACATCCGCCGCAGGGCAATGCACCATTTAGAAGTTGGTAAAATAGTGATCTTTGGCGCAGGTACAGGTAACCCTTATTTTACTACAGATACAGCGGCATCATTAAGAGCCATTGAAATTAAAGCTGATGTTGTTTTAAAAGGTACCCGTGTTGACGGCATATATACTGCCGACCCGGAGAAAGACCCCAACGCTGTAAAATATGATGAGATATCTTTTCACGAAGTTTATGATAAGGGCTTAAACGTAATGGATATGACGGCTATAACACTTTGCCAGGAAAATAAACTGCCTATCATAGTTTTTGATATGAACAAACCTGGCAACTTTGTTAAAATTGCCAATGGCGAGGCTATCGGTACTTTGGTTAGATAGCTAAGCAATAGCCAATAACAATTTAAAAATGCCTGTTAATAGCGGGCATTTTTTGTTGAATACCTATCGGGATTGTTTCAAAAATTCCCCAATATGTCTATAATTCCACAATTTAATTCCCCGGTAATTTTGTAAATAGGCCCTTAATACATGTTTAACCACATTATTAATAATTGGCTCGTTATTTGGTTATATATATTACATACGGATTAAATCTCTTTCCCTAAAATTGATTACTAATCTATTGATTCATATAAAATTGTTTAAACTGACTACTTATAGATCTATCTATAAGTAGTTTTTTTGTTAAAATGCGTAGGTCAAAAACTCTGGGTGCATTAAATTACGTAATTCATCAAAAGTGATTTTTATGAAAACGGTTTGCGCAATAGCCTTAATATTTTTTACCTCATTTACCAGCTTACCTAATAAAACCGTTGATAAGGTTGATCTGAAACGTTTTGCCGGCACATGGTATTCTTTATACTCCATACCAACCTTTTTTGATAAGGGTAGCAGAGAAACTACCACACATTATACCTGGGATTCCAAAGGCTATTATGATGTATTAACCACCTATAAAAAAGGCAATGAGCCAAAGATCCATTCCGTAAAGTCAAAAATTTTCCAGGTAGAAGGTACTAATAACGCACAAATGAAAGCTCAGTTTATATGGCCCTATAAAGTTGATTATTGGGTTATTGATCTCCCTAGTGATTATTCGTACGCGGTTGTTGGGCATCCCGATCATAAATTTCTATTTATTATGAGCCGGAAACCATCTATTGATAAAAAGTGCTACGACGAAATTATTGCAAGATGCAAAGCGATGGGTTACCCTGTAGAAAAACTCACCTCGCAAAAGCATGGCGAATAGTGCTTTTAGAGCCTTATTAAATTAAACAGCCAAACATATTTTTTTAACTGAGGTTTGCAATTATAAGTAAATGATAGATTTTACTATTTTTGGCAAAAAAACAATATAAAAATGAGCGACCTCATTAAAATCCAACTGGCTGATGCTAAACTTCACATGGAGAAAGCGGTTGAACACACAGATAGTGAATTTTTAAAGATCAGGGCCGGTAAAGCTTCGCCCGTTATGCTTGATGGCATTATGGTTGATTATTATGGCAACCCTACACCGTTATCGCAAGTTGCTAACGTAAACAGCCCCGATGCCCGTACTTTGGTTATTCAGCCCTGGGAAAAATCATTATTAAGCCCAATTGAGCGGGCAATATTGGAGGCCAACCTGGGTTTCAATCCTCAAAATGATGGTATTATTATCCGTATCAATGTACCGCCATTAACTGAAGAGCGTCGTCGCGATTTGGTAAAACGTGTAAAGGCCGAAGCTGAGAATGGTAAAATCGCCATTCGTAACATCCGTAAAGATTGTAACGAGCGCATTAAAAAGTTAAAAACCGATGGTGTATCCGAAGACGAAATAAAAACAGGCGAAGGAGAAGTGCAAAAGCTAACCGATGGCTTTATAATAAAAGTTGATCAATTAGCCGAAATAAAAGAAAAAGATATCATGACCGTATAATTGTACAGCGCAATGTAAAAAAAAGGGAATGAGCTACTTAAGCCGTTCCCTTTTTTTATTTTTGTTATATCACATGAAAATACTCTTATCATACTTAAAAAATTACCGGTGGTTTGTAGGACTTGCCCTGGTACTTGCCGGAATAAACATAGGCTTTTCGTTAGTTGATCCGATGATTACCAGGTATATAATGGACAATTATATTGTGCCTCAAGATCATATATCACACACTTTTGAGTACCGCCTAAATGGCTCGTTAATATTGGTTGCCCTGGGTGTTGGCGCGGCTATGGTATCGCGTATAGCTAAAAACTTTCAGGATTACTTTACCAATATAGTTGTATTAAAAACCGGTGCCCAAATGTATAGCGATGGTTTAAAGCATTCGCTCGAACTCCCTTACCAGGTTTTTGAAGATCAGCGCAGTGGCGAAACCCTGGGGGTACTGCAAAAAGTTAGGCAAGATTGCGAAAAATTTATTACCTCCTTTATCAGCGTATTGTTTGTGAGCCTGATAGGGATGATATTTGTAATTGTTTACTCTTTAAAGGTGAGCTACCAGGTAACATTGGTATATTTTACCGCCATACCTATTATAGCTATAGTAAGCTCACTATTAAGTAAAAGAATCAAAACTATTCAAAAGAAAATTGTAACAGAAACTACCGCGCTGGCCGGATCAACTACCGAATCTCTTAGAAATATTGAATTGGTAAAAAGCCTCGGCCTGGCAAAACAAGAGATTGAACGTTTAAACAAAACAACCTATAAGATACTTGACTTAGAGTTGCGAAAAGTAAAGTTTGTACGCAGTATGAGCTTTATACAAGGCACGGTAGTAAACCTTGTGCGCAGTTTGATGGTAGTGGTTTTGCTTATGCTTATTTTCAAAAACACCTTAACGCCAGGTAGCTATTTAATGTTCCTGTTTTATTCTTTCTTCTTATTTAACCCATTGCAAGAGCTTGGTAATGTAATACAATCATGGCGCGAGGCACAAGTTTCGTTAGGTAACTTTGAGCGGATATTGAATACCCCCATTGATGTTAAACCTGTTAAGCCGGTAATGATTGAGCGCGTTAATGTCTTGCGGTTCAAAGATGTAAGTTTTAAACATTTAACCGCCACCCGCAATGCGCTTAATTCAATTAGTTTTAAAGTACAATCCGGCGAAACTATTGCTTTTGTAGGCCCATCGGGCTCGGGTAAAACAACTTTAGTTAAACTGCTTGTTGGCCTCTACCAGCCTTTAGGAGGCGAAGTATTATACAATGAAGTTACTAGTAACGAAATTGACCTCGACCAACTGCGCGAAAAAATAGGTTTTGTTACCCAGGATACCCAATTGTTTTCGGGTTCCATCCGTGAAAACTTATTGTTTGTTCGCCCCGAAGCTACTGATGAGCAATGCCTGGATGTTTTACAAAAATCGGCCTGCCAAACCCTAATGGCACGTGCAAGCAATGGTTTAGATACTGTAATAGGCGAAGGTGGCGTTAAAGTATCTGGCGGCGAAAAACAACGCTTATCAATAGCGCGCGCCTTATTGCGCACACCAGATATATTGGTGTTTGATGAGGCTACATCATCTTTAGATTCGATAACGGAAGAGGAAATAACCGAAACCATCCGCGATGTATCAGTATTGGACAATCATATCACCATCCTGATTGCACATAGGCTATCAACCATTATGCATGCCGACAGGATTTATGTACTTGAAAAAGGAAACATTATAGAATCTGGCAAGCACTTTGACTTAATAGACCAAAAAGGGTTATACTATGCGATGTGGCGTCAGCAAATTGGCGAAAAGGACACCGTAAATAATTAATTAGTAAGATGTTAAACTATAGTTGGTTTAGGTTGTTTAACCCATTATATACAACTATCAACATCATAATTAATTCAATATGGAATATGTTACTTCCGTTATCAGTGGTACAGTAGGTTTAGTTTTTCTAATAGCATACCTGATTTTAATTGTGTATACCCTGCTGGATATTATGCGGAATTCCAATTTTAACCCAAGCACCAAGCTATTATGGATCATTATTATTCTGATAGCCCCTATTTTAGGGTCGCTTATTTACCTTTTTTGGGGGCGTACCCAAAATTTTTTATAAGCTGCATATAAGTTTTTAAAACCTATTGCCTGTATAATAACTAACTATTTACTTTTAGCCAGTTCTTCCATTTTAAGTTTTAAGGCCTTGTTTTCCAATTGCATAGTGTCCATCTTCTTATTCATATCAATCATATACAACGTGAGCTCCTCAACCTTTTGCAGTAATTTTAAATTCATCAGCCCCAGCTCCATCCCTTTTTTCTTCATTTCGTCTGCCGAAGCTACTTCGGGTAAATGCTTATGAGCTGCTATATATATTGCCAGTTCTGATAGCGGTTTTAAATCATACTCCTTTGCAAATACAAAATCTGCTCCCGCATCTACGCTTACCTGTACATCCCGTGAGTGAATATCGCCCGCTACAGTAAGTTTACAATCAGTTTGAGATGTCCCAATTCCTATATCACCATTGTTATTAATGGTCATTTTACTAGTAATAGTTTGATCTTTATTTTTTGTTGAAAAACTGATACCCGCGGCATCGTGAGCAATTTGATTGGAAATTTCTAATATAGCTCCCGCCTGGCTAATAGCCGAGGTTCCCCAACCGCTTTTATAAAATGTTATTAAGGGATTAGAATTATCAGCTTTTGACAGTTGGAGAATTCCTGGAATTTCTACAGTTCCATTATTATTAATTATCATTCGGTTAGAAATGGAATTATCAGAATTAGTTGTTGCAAAATTAATGGATGCTGCCGGATGGGGTATCCCATTTAATAGTTCTAAGCTGGCTCCAATCTGACCAATAGAAAGCGGTATCCCCCAATCACTGCGGAGAAATAGTATGGAAGAGTTCATAACCGGTTTAGTCAATACCAGGTTTCCACCAAGTGTTACATCTCCGGTTGCCGGGTATGTGTTTTGTGAAAACGCATATAAAGAAATAATAATTGAAAATAAAGTGGTTATGATTTTTTTCATTGTAATAAATTTACTTTTCTTACGAAGATAATAAAAGCATACATCTCCGGGTACGGACATATAAATAAATATCTATTTTTTTTATGTATTATATATAAATTTAGAAGTATACGCCACTGCGGATTTAGGGTTGGTTTGTTTCAAATTAAAATATTCCCCATTAAATAAACACTTATTTCTCATATTTGCACTTTCACATCATTACTATGGCAGACGAAAAGATTATATTTTCAATGGCGGGGGTTAACAAAATCTATCCTCCACAAAAACAGGTTCTAAAAAACATTTATCTTTCATTTTTTTATGGCGCCAAAATAGGTGTAATAGGTTTAAACGGATCGGGTAAATCATCTGTTTTAAAAATCATTGCCGGCTTGGATAAATCATACCAGGGCGAGGTTGTTTTTGCCCCGGGGTTTACTGTTGGCTACCTGGCCCAGGAGCCCGAACTTGACCCTAATAAAACTGTAAAAGAAGTGGTTGAAGAGGGAGTTTCTGAGATTACCGCCATTTTAAAGGAATACGAAGATATTAACGAAAAATTTGGTTTGCCCGAGGTTTATGAAGATGCTGACGCGATGGACAAGCTGATGGCGCGCCAGGGCGAACTGCAGGATATTATTGATGCCACTAACGCCTGGGAACTGGATACTAAGCTGGAACGCGCGATGGATGCCCTCAGATGCCCGGATCCGGAAGCAAAGATCTCCGTTTTATCGGGTGGGGAACGCAGACGTGTAGCCTTATGCCGTTTATTATTAAAAGAACCCGACGTTTTACTATTGGATGAACCTACTAATCACCTTGATGCTGAATCAATTGACTGGCTGGAACAACATTTAAAGCAATATAAGGGCACCGTTATCGCGGTAACGCACGACAGGTATTTTCTGGACAATGTAGCCGGATGGATATTAGAGCTTGACCGTGGTGAAGGCATACCGTGGAAAGGTAATTACTCGTCATGGCTTGACCAAAAAGCTAAAAGACTGGCTCAGGAAGAAAAAACTGAAAGTAAGCGCCAAAAAACGCTGGAGCGCGAATTGGAATGGGTGCGAATGGCTCCAAAGGCCCGGCACGCTAAATCAAAGGCGCGTTTATCAAACTATGATAAACTGGCTTCGGAAGACGGCAGGGAACGCGAGGATAAATTGGAACTGTTTATTCCGCCGGGGCCACGTTTGGGGAATATTGTTATTGAGGCAACCAATGTAACCAAAGCCTATGGCGATAAATTATTGTTTGATAATTTAAGTTTTTCGTTACCACCGGCGGGTATTGTGGGTATAATTGGGCCTAATGGCGCGGGTAAAACAACCCTGTTCCGTTTAATAACCGGCCAGGAAAAACCAGATACAGGCACTTTTAGAGTAGGTGAAACTGTTGCACTTGGCTATGTTGACCAGATGCACGACGACCTGGACGCCAACAAATCTGTTTGGGAAAACATTACTGATGGGCTGGAGACAGTAATGCTTGGCAGTCGTCCGCTTAACTCAAGAGCGTATGTATCAAAATTCAATTTTAATGGGGCTGATCAACAAAAAAAGATTAGCGTACTATCGGGCGGCGAACGTAACCGTGTTCATTTAGCCATCACATTAAAAAAAGGATCGAACGTTTTATTGTTGGATGAGCCAACCAATGATATTGATGTAAATACCTTGCGTGCTTTGGAAGAAGCATTGGAAAACTTTGCCGGTTGCGCAGTAGTTATCAGTCACGACAGGTGGTTTTTAGATCGGATATGTACCCACATATTGGCTTTTGAAGGCGATTCGCAAGTTTATTTTTTTGAAGGGAATTACAGCGATTATGAAGAGAACCGTAAAAAGCGACTGGGAGATATTGCACCCAAAAGGATAAGGTATAAAAAGCTGGCTGGGTAAAAATGCAAGGGGGCGGAAAACTACTTCTGCCCCTTTTAAACTACTTATCATAAATGTTGACAAATGGAGTATAGCGCGCGAAGAAATTCGCTCGCTTAATTTGCCATAAACATGTTTATTTTTGATAGTAAATGATCCAGTTCAAACGGTTTAACAATAAAATCATTGGCGCCGCACTCCTGGTGGATCTTTTCTATTTCCCTGTTTCCAGAAATCAGGATTACCGGGATATGCTTCATGTCCTGATGTTCTTTTATCCATTTGCATAGGTCTCTCCGGTCCTCGCCACTTAAACGTATATCAAGTAATATTAAATGTGGATATTCAATAAAAGGATAATTAAATATTTCGCCATCAAAGGAGCTAATAACTTCAAACCCTTGCTCTTCCAAAAGCATGCTTAGTGCTTCTACTATAAAGGCATCATCTTCAACAATCAAAATCCTTTTATTGTTCATATTTATCAATTAGGCAAAATGCCATTATTTTAAAAGCAACAGCAGCACTTCGTCGTGCTAAGATAATAATTAAACTATAACTAAAATCACCTATTCAAATTTCCCTCAATATTTAAAACAAAATGCCTTGTTTTGCCTTATACCGTGATAAATGAACTTGCATATAATTATCAAGGGCATATTGCCTGTATATTTACAAATTAAAAATGATACAATATGATGAAAAGACATACATTTTGGTTAATTATTTTTTCATTTATAGCAACAACCTCTTCGGCACAGCTCATCAACAACAGCATAGAGGTTTCGCCCTTTGTAGGGTTACAAATGTTTTCGGCCGATGGAAACACCATTAAAGGCACATCATGGGGAACAGAGGCTGTATATCATATCAATATGGCTAATAATGAGGCTCTCTGGGCTAAACAGCTACATGTACGCGATGTAAGCATTGCTTTTTCGTATCGAAATTTACAAAATAATTATTTAAGCAAAATAAGCGGAACCAAGGGCTTTCTGGGGAATTATTACGGCCTTATAAGCCGGGTGAGCATCCCGGTATTTACGGCTGGCCAAACAGAATTATTGTTCACCCCGGGGTTTGGTTTTGGTTATGCCACGCAAACATTTTATACCAATGATAACCCGCTTGTTGGCAGCCATATAAATTTTACGGCGCAGGTTGGCCTAAAATTAAGTACGCCCATATCTCCGGCTACACGGTTGGTGGGGGGCATTGATTTGTATCATTACTCAAACGCTGCATTTAAATTGCCTAATGATGGTGTAAATTCTATTAATGCATCATTGGGCATTCAGCAAAATATTAACCAGCCTGCGCCGCCAACATCTAAAAACCCATTCACAAATTACAATAAACACTCATTTGAGTTTGGTGTGGATATAGGAAAAAGAGGGGTAGTGCAGGTAGGCGGTGGTTTAGGAGCTCATAATGAAGAACAGCGGAATGCTACCTCCAGGTTATACCAATCAGGCTTATATGCTGGATATAATTACCGCGTTAACCCGGTATTAAGCTTAAGGGCCGGTTTAGACGCGGTTTATTATTTTACCACGTTAGATACAATCAGCGATATCAAACATTTTTATGCAACCTATCAGGAGCTCGGCAGCTCTTACGATCGGTGGCGTTTAGGGACAAGCATAGGTGCCGAGCTATGGATGGGCAAAGTATCTTTCCCGGTTAATTTAGGCTATTACCTGCATTACCATTATTTTATTCCAACTAACGATCATACTTATTACCCTCCAAATTTTTATTGGTCGTTTGGAGCAAGGTATTATTTTACGCCATTCCTGGCCATCGAAGCTAAACAATACCTGCACCGTACCCAGGCAGATTTCGCAGGTTTTGGTTTGTTATTTAAAATTCATTAATGCGAAAGGCTTGGTATAACGGAGGGAATATTTGAGTAAGATATTGGGTATATTGTTATTTCTTTTCTCCGTTTTTTTACTTATTTCCTGGTTATTTTGCATGATGCCCATAAGCTGTTCAAGGTAGCGGCACATGCGCATATATCCGCGTGCAAAGTTTACATTTGTAATGTTTATGCTTTTACGATACCCTTCTCTGGTGCGCGCGTGCCGCGCGTTCCCATCGTGCTCATTTATCAAACCTTACAAGTACTTTATACCTATTAACTCTTACCGCCCGAATAATCAATGGCCGTAATTAGCACACGCCACAGGCGTGCGCTAGCGTTGGTGCTTGTTGTTCGTTTATTAAGATTTTCTTTTTCTTCTAAATATGATTAATAATATCCCAATCAAATTGGCTGCTATGGCAAAGTATATAATGAAGTACTGCTGCTTAGAAAGACAAGGAGGACAATTTTGTTTATTTAGACAAGGCTCACATAAAGGTTGGTAATATCGATATAATAGAAACAATACAATATCGATCCCAACTAACCAAAGCAAGTACTTTTTATTGTTTTTCATTATTGGGATTTGATGTATTGATTTCATACTTGAATGTTTTACCCCTTGTTGTTTTTATCCTTAGACCAAGTATCATATGCCTTTAAGGCGTCTTTAAGAACCCCATCTATGTTTCTTTGATCAACTTTTCCCTTTTGCGAATCCCCCATTATATTATTCTCCCAACCCTTATTGATCCCTTCTCTGGTGCGCGCGTGCCGCGCGTTCCCATCGTGTACAAATACATCTACCCAGTTAACTGTTGCAAAACTTACAAAATATAAACCCGCTTTGTTTAGAAACTTATATTTTCGGCTCATAGCTTTATTATGAAGATAAAACTAAGTAAATTTTACGTAATTAGC
>JANXTT010000008.1 GCA_025352225.1 Mucilaginibacter sp.
TTTTTCCACGGTGTTGAGGTCAGCTTCACCTGTTGTGTCCAGGTTTCGAAAGACTTACGCGGCGAGATATGGGAAAGGCCATTTTCGCCTATCTCCACTGGCTTGTTGGGGTTGCCGGCCCAGGTAACTGTGGTGGCAACTTCGGGGCGAAACCATATTACATATTCCTTTAACTCTTTGGAAAGCCGACAAACCAATATACCACTTGCAGTGGCTTTTTCTGCAAATGCTGGTGAATATTCTTCTGGAAGCCGATCTGTAGCGTAAATTGATTCTTGCATAGTCTCCTGCAACCAGTCAATAAAGTTCCTGAGAAAGCTATCATCGGGGGTTTTACCAGCATGGTAGAAATGATTATCATAGGCAAGCACCGCACCTCCCGCTTCAACGGCCTGGAGCAAAGTAACTTCGTGTTTAAACAGGGCATCTTCAATATTGTTATACCGCAACAAATGCCTCGTCAGATCGTCTACAGCCGCTTTGAGCCGGTTGTTTTTTTGCTGATCTTCTTCGTGCTGGCGGAAACTTAGTGCTGAGGACAGCACCTGCCCAATAAGTTTGGCGGCTTCGCGCTGTTTAAAATGAATAAATCTCGGCGTATAATTATGACAGGCCACCAATCCCCACAGTTCGCCCTGGTGCACCAGCGAAACGCTAAAACTGGAAGCTACACCCATGTTTTTAAGGTATTGAATATGTATAGGAGATACTGCTCTTAAGGAGGAGTGAGTTAGATCAAGTGGTATTTCGTTTAAACCCTCATGAGTTATAATAGCTGAGGGAACTGCTGCAACATCAGCAATCAGACGAACTAAATTCAATTTATAAAGTTCACGTGCTTGTTGTGGTATATCAGATGCCGGGTAATGCAATCCCAGCCAGTCTGCTAGCTGGTCTATTTTAGCTTCGGCAACAACCTCGCCGTGCCCGTCCTCATGAAATTTATAAACCATCACCCGGTCATAGTCAATAATTTTCTGGATCTGCTGGGCGGTTTTATTTAGCAGCAATGATAAGCTCGCATCAGCCATTATTTCTGAAAGAGTGCTGCCAATCACCTGTTGAATATCCATTTTTAAGTCTGAGTCGCTTGGCTCAAACTCCAATAAATAATGGTCTCCCGAGGCACAAATGATCAAATTAAATTCGTTGCCTTCAATATCAACGGGATATGGGTTAACTGGTCGGAAGCCGTCTTTTGTTTTTGCAATATCTATCAACTTTTCAATAAAACCTGATGTCTTTTTCAATATCACTGTTTCAAAGAAGTATATTGGAGTGTCCAGCATTTTAACCGCAGCTATTGTAGCAAAAGTTGCTATATTCTCGCTGCAATAGGTGATTCGCAGATCATGGTTAATGGCTACAAGAAAACCATGCTCCTGTATTTTACCCGGAATGTGGATAGGTTCGCGCTCGCAATTGGAAAGATCAATAAGGGTCATGTAATTGACGTTTAGTAGTTTATAAATTCAAAGCTGAATTTTGTATTACCAATAGGATCGTTACAAAGTATTTTAACATCTGCATCAAAACTAAGGCTGCTCTAACCTTTTAAAAAAAAACATTTCGAATAATGGTAGGTTGTTTTTTCTGAAAGGTAATCATAACATTTGGAATAAAGCGGATAAACTTTGATATCTTTACCATAAAGTGAAGATTGAACTGCTTTCAGACCAGCTTAAAACAAGGACATTAATGGCCCATCAGGAGCTAGAGAAGGTCTTGATAAAACTATTGCGTGCAATGCAAGATCAGAATGATTACATTAAAATTTTACAGCGGTTTTATAGCTATTTTAGCGCGCTCGAGGATCGGATTAACCTATATATAGGAGGCTCGGAACTTTCTGATTATTTACAACGTCGTAAATCGGGAAGTTTGGTAAAAGATATTCATTCGCTAGGCGGGGTTTTAGGCGAAAAAGTTTCTTTAGCTGATCTTCCTTTGATTGAAAATCATTTGCAGGCGTTTGGTGCAATGTACGTAATGGAGGGCTCTACTCTTGGAGGGCTGATCATTAGCCAAATGATCACAAAACAATTAGGTATACAACAACATAATGGCTTATTGTTTTTCCAAAGCTATGGAGACCATCTGACGACCATGTGGGAGACATTCAAGCTAGCTCTAAACCGACAGGTGGACAATGAAACAGATGCCGAAATAGTGGTCAATGCCGCCAATTCCACCTTCCGGCAATTTAAATTCGTTTTAGATCAGTATTGAAGGTGATAATTTTTAAATAATGTTGTAAATGAAAAATTTAATAATAATTTCTCATTACCCCTAATTCAAATGATACGATGATCAGCTATACATACACAGTGACGATATGCCTGCTACATCAACTGAAGTTACAACATTTATCTATATAATAAAGTTACTGACACCCGTACACGCATCAGTACTTACACTTATATCTCTATATAAAACAGCTTAATATAAGGTTTACATTTAGTAGGTAAATTTTGCATAGCCAATAGGTTGCTATTGCTGATCTAGATAATGGGCTTGATCTTAAAAAATGTTAAGCTACAATTTATTTAAAATAGCATTATTCATGTATAAATTGCTCTTTCAAGCGCTCCAATCTACCAATCATTAAACTGACTTTTTCTTTTTCGGTTTTAATAATGCGATCTTTCAAATAATAAGTCGCAAACAAAAGATAGGCTACCCATGCTATATAGCAAATTATTCTAACCTGGATTGATAAACGTTCCAGAATCTCAAATGAAAATAATGACAAGCCCGCTGTTACAATAACGCCATACAGATACCAAAAACGTCCGAATAAATAAGCCCTGCGTTTTTGATAAATCTTTAGCATTTCCAAATATAATACGGGGTTTGTGGTAGGGTCGTGTTTGGAAATGGTGCGATAATCACCAATTTGCAAAGCCAGGTACATAATTGTGCCAACAATGAGTATAACTAATCCTAGTTGGCTTGTCCACTCAACAAAAGCCCCAAATAAAGTGAGGTACACAACAAGTGCCGTAGTTAATACAATACCCACAATTCCCCATATCAACTTATGGCTGAGGCCGCTTATTCCTTTTTTTACTTGTTTAAGAGCCTCATCCACCGAAAGCTGCTCTTTCACAGGCTGGCCTTGCCAAACCGTCATCAAATGCTCAAAGTCTTTCATAGTGGTTATATAATTCTGTTAATTTTTGTTTTATACGATGAATTTTAACTCGAAGATTGCCTTCGGAGATACCCGATATTTCTGCAATTTCTGGGTAAGGTAATTCATCCAAAACCATAGTAACAATAATTCTTTCTGATTCCTCTAGTTTAGCTATACATTTATAAAGGAGTGCAACCTGTTCGTTTTTTTCGCTAAACTCTTCTCTTTTAGTGTCGGCCAATAATGGCGTTATTTCGTCCTTGGCTTGGCGTTTTTCCGATCGCAAATAGGTTAAACAAGTATTAACAGCTATGCGGTAGATCCAGGTAGAAATCATTGCCTGGTTTCGAAACTTGTCGAGGTTTTGCCAAACTTTCAAAAAAGTTTCCTGTAGCAGGTCATTCGCGGCATCATTATCTCCCGAATAACCATAGCATAAATGGAAAATTTTTTTTGAATTAGCTTTAAACAGCTCCTTAAAAACAGCTTCTTTGTTAGACACTTACCTGATTTATTATTTAATTTTAGATTATAGCATTGAATAATTGTTACAGTATCATATCATTTTTATTGAGCCATGGTAAATTATCTATTGCATCGTTAATTAGATTATCGAACTCCCGGTTATAATCAAATTGAAGATCTGCATGTAATTTAACTATAGCTTTTTTGATCTTTTCCAATTGTTTTACTAGTATTATACGCAGAGGTTTATAAGATGTGCGCCTGTCAACATATTGCAGGTATCCGCGGCAAAAGCAAATAAGTAATTCTGCTTCTACTTGTTTTGAACCCGTAAATTTAGTGTATTTGGTTATCTGCTTTAATATTTTGCGTAGGTTTTTAGCAGCATGGTAACTAAGAGTAGGTATTTGACTCATCATTAAGCCGATGTCTTGTTTAAAATTTTCGGCAAAAGTCAGCTCATTAGCGGCATCGAACAATAAATAGGCCAGCAACTCTTTATTCTCTTTTTTATACCGAGCCATACGCAGGCAAAGTTCAGTAGCCTGTTTGCCTGTAAGTTGTTGAAGTTCTTTTTTAATATCCTGTAAGCCGTAAACTATCATCATTTATAAGGTAAAATAACCAAATTTCAAACTTAGTTAACTTTTATTAATAGTTATACCGATTATCACAGGCATTAAAATTTTAATCACCCGTATAGTTTTCCTTCAATACTAATTAGTTGACCTGTATGGCTATCACGGATAATATCTACCTAGTTCTTGAAATCGGCTTCAAATTTAACAGAATTGTCGCAGCTTTATTTACCTTGTCAATCAACTATTGATTCGCCTTACTCAATATAAACTATCACCACCACTCTATTTTCCAAATTTTTGCTTTAACAGGGCAAGCATATCCTCATTAATTGGTTGTGCTTCTTCTTGAGGTTGTTGCTCACGTCGGGGTAGAAATGCTTTTTTTTCTGGTTGGTGATCTTTTTTAGGAACAAAAGCTTTGCGGTTGTGCTGTTCGCGGGGTGCGGTTGCTTCCTTTGGGGCTTCAGGTTTTTGTTCTGCAGGCAATACTGGAGTTTGTACAGCTATAACTACTTTTTGTTCTGGTTTGTTTTGTTCTTTTTTTTGAGTAAAACGCTTGTGAATCTGTTCTAATTTACGCTTGGTAAAAAGCGGAAAATCGCCGTGCATCATCCATGCGTAATAACTGGGTTCTGCTTTAAACACATCTTCAACTTTTTTGCCTTTGTGTTTACCAAAGTTAAAAAGCTCTTCACCGTTTTCATTGTAAACCATTCTTCCTGCAAAATCAACAGGGTTGTTTAGGTTGGTAAACTTATGTAGTAATTCTACGTCATTAACTACTGGTTTACTTTTAACTCCCTTTTTATCCTCGTATTCAATACCTTCATATTTGGCAATCTGCGCAAGTAAAACCTCCATAGTGGCCCTTGTATCTGCTTCGGCAGAGTGTGCATTTATAATATCTTTACCACAATAAAATTGATACGCGGCACGCAATGTACGTTGCTCCATTTGATGAAAAATATTCTGTACATCTACAAAATGACGTTGCTCAATATCAAAAGGATGGCCAACACGCAAAAACTCTTCCATTAGCATTGGTATATCAAATCTATTGGAATTGTAGCCTGCCAAATCGCTATCAGCAATAAATTCAGCAATTTCGGCAGCAGCGGTTTTAAAAACCGGCGCATCTATTAAGTGCTCTTCATATATCCCATGTATTAATGATGATTCAATAGATATCTGCATCTCCGGATTTATCTTCCAGGTTTTAACATCCTCGCTTCCATCTGGGTTTAGTTTTATTACAGATATTTCAACAATGCGGTCAACGCCTATATTGGTACCGGTAGTCTCCAGGTCAAAAAATGCAAGGGGGCGTTTTAAGTTTAATTTCATGTGTAAATGTTCCTGATGCAAAGGTGCTAAAATCCTGTAAAATATCTTGTAATTAAATACAAACTGAAAATAGCTTAATTACCATTATAAAAATTGAATTTACTATAAAAAGTATTATTTTTCACCCAACATTAAATCACCTTTATACAATGAAACTATATCTAGTTCTGTTTTACGCCTTAACAATTTCATTATCAGCCATTGCACAGGATTTTAAATATGGCGAATACAATACCAATGAAATGAATATGACCAAATATGATAAGGATACCAGTGCACACGCTGTTGTATTAAAAGAGTTTGGCAAAGCATATATAAGCAGTACAGACGGTATGCCGCTTATTTATGAATACCATGTAAAGGTTAAGATATTTGATAGTAAAGCATATCAAAAGGGCGATGTTGCAATTAGGCTGTATAAAAGTGACAATATGAGGTTTGAAACGGTAAGCGACATTAAGGGTACAACTTACTATAAAGATAATAATGGTAATGTAACGCATACAGATCTGGACGATAAAAAAGTATACCATGAAAGCGTAAATAAACACAATGAACGGGTGAAATTTGCGCTACCCAATATACACGATGGTTGTATTATTGAATACACTTATAGGGTTTCATCGCCTTATAGGTTTAATTTCCATAGTTGGGATTTTCAGGACGATATTCCAAAGATACGATCTGAGTTTGAAGCTCATATCCCTGGTATTTATGAATATAATGTTACTTTACGTGGCTTTTTGAAATTATCCCGGTCCAATGCTGATTTAGAAAGAGAATGTTTTAGTTATTATGGTACAAAATGCGATTGCTCAAAAATTACATATGAAATGGATGATGTTCCTGCATTTGTAGAAGAAAGTTACATGACAGCTCCAAAAAATTATATTTCAGCAATATATTTTGAACTGGCGCAATTAACAAATCAATACGGTGTTAAAGAAAAAATAACTAAAGAGTGGAAGGATATTGATTATGAATTAAAGAAACTTGATAATTTTGGTAGCCAGATTAAACGTAAAGACTTATTTAAAGATCGGATACCGACTAATATATTAAATATTTCAGACACACTATTAAAAGCAAAAGCCATTTATACTTACCTTCAAAAATGGTTTAAATGGAATAACATAAATACATTATGGAGCGACGACGGTATAAAAAAGTCATTTGATAGCCATACAGGCAACTCTGGTGATATTAACCTTTCGCTTATTGCCGCTCTTGGTTATGCAGGGATAAACACAGAGGCTGTAGTATTGTCCACACGTGATAATGGGGCAATTAATAAGCTATATCCGATATTGAGTGACTTTGATTACGTAGTAGCTAAAATAAATGTTGGAAATATTAGCTACATGCTGGATGCTACTGACCCGCTTTTATCATTTGGATTATTGCCATTACGATGTATCAATGATCAGGGTCGGGTGATGAGCTTAAACAAACCTTCTTACTGGATAGATATGGTAACGTCCAAAAAAAGAAGCAAGACCTACTCACTTGATTTAACTTTGCAAGACAATGGTAAGATAAAAGGGACAATTGCGATTTACTCTAACGGGTATGCAGCATATGAACAACGTAAAGAGATCAAAAAGTTTAATTCCGTTGATGAATATGTACAAAACCTTGATGAAAAATTACCTAAATTAAAGATAATAAAACCAACTATTGGTTATCTGGACAGTTTAGACCTACCGTTAGCGGAAACCTATGAGGTTGAAATTACGGCATATAATAGTTTGGATAAAGATAACATTACATTTAATCCGGCTTTTTGGGATCATTTGACTGAAAATCCATTCAAGTTAGTTGAACGCAGCTATCCTATCGATATGAGTTCCGCATCAGATTATAGGATGGTACTGACTATGCATTATCCTGATAATTTTGAAATCACCAATCAACCGTCGCCGGTAGGAATGGCATTACCCAATAACGGTGGGAAATTTGTTACAGGCTTTGAGAAAGGCGTCGGAATGTTTACTTATTCACAGTCTAAACAGTTGACTAAAGCAATATATGCTCCCGAAGAATACCCGTATCTTAAGGAATTATACAACAAAATTATTCAGAACGAAAAAGCCAACGTTGTATTTAGGAAAAAACCATGAGATACTTATATATAACAGTAATGTTTATACTGACGTCTGTATCGCTAAAAGCGCAACAAAACTACGACGTGGGCCTAATACCCCGAGATCTGCTAGCACATGCAAGTGCTGTAATTAGAAATAATGAGATCATAGTTGAAGTAAAAAGCCTTGATGGGGTAAACGAACATATTAAGTACGCAGTTACTGTATTTAACAAAAATGGCGATAATGAAGCCAAACTGCACGTTTGGTATGATAAGATTAATTCAATAAAATATATTAAGGGGATAATATATAACGAATTTGGCAAACCAATTAATAAAATTGCGGAACGCGATTTTGAAGACAGAAGTACTGCCGACGGGTTCTCGCTATTCTTAGATAGTAGGGTAAAAACATTTAATCCGGCGGTTGCAAATTATCCTTACACTGTTGAATATGAGTATGAAACTCATTCTAGACAGTCACTTTTTTTATCCGATTGGGATCCTGAATCTATTGGTACCTCGGTTGAACATAGTTCATATAAACTGATCTGTAAATCAGATTTTAATATTAATTATAAAGAAATTAATTTCAAAGGTAAGTTTGTAACAGGAGAAGTACAAGGTGGCTTTAAAAGTTATAGTTGGGAGATCAATAATATTAAAGCAAAACAAAACGAACCTTACAGCCCTATTGACGAAAAACTTTTTACATCTGTTAAAATAGCTCCCGAAAAATTTTCATATGCAGGTATATCTGGTTCTTTCACCAATTGGAAAGAATACGGGCAATGGATTTATGATAAATTATTAAAGGATAGAAGAGAATTACCCGCTGAAACGATAGTATACATTAAAGAGCTTACAAAGGATATTATTGACCCCAAATTAAAAGCCAAAAAGATATACGAATACATGCAGCAAAAAACCCGTTACGTTGGTATACAAATTGGCATAGGCGGTTATCAGCCATTTTTGGCCAGTGATGTTGACCATCAAAGTTACGGTGATTGTAAGGCCCTTGTTAACTATACACAGGCTTTATTAAAGGCTGTAGATATAAATTCGTATTACATTTTAGTTAAAGCCGGCAGTAGAAAAGTAAGTGCTATGCCCGGTTTTGCAAGCATGAACCAGTTTAGCCATGCTATTTTATGCTTACCTTTTAAAAATGATACTACTTGGCTAGAATGCACCAGTCAACAAATACCATTTGGCTTTTTAAGTGACTTTACCGACGATCGCAATGTTGTAGCCTGCACAGCCGAAGGTGGTAAATTATTGCATACGCCAAAATATACAGCCACTGATAACAAACAGACCAGAAAAGCTACTTTTGCCCTTGATGCTAACGGCGAGCTAAAGGGCGATATGCAGACCCGATTTGAAGGCGCACAATATGACAACCGGGAAATGCTTGTTAAAGAGTCGTATACCGATCAGATAAAGAACCTTAAAGAAATATACTCGTTAGAGAACCTTGACATTATAGATTTTAAACTAATCCAAGACAAACAAATAAAACCTGTAACAACTGAAACCATTAAACTACGCGCACGCGATTATATGGCACAAAACGGCGACAGGTATTTTTTTACACCTAATGCGGCCAGCAGGTATGTTAAGCCAATTAAAGAAGTGCCTAACCGAATAAACGATGTATATATTAACCGTGGATACGTTGATGTAGATGAAATAACATACATATTACCAGAAAGTTACCGCCTGGATACTAAACTTTTGAACCTTACTATCGATAAACCTTTTGGAAAGTACATTACTACTACAGAGCTTAACGGTAATAAACTAACCTATAAACGAACCTTACAAATTAATGATGGCACTTTTAGCAAAGATGTTTATCCGGATATGGTTGATTTTTACCAAACCGTTTATGAAGGTGATAATTATACGATAGCGATGGTGAAGAAGTAACTACCTAAAATAGCTTACGATCACAATACCCAAAATGATACCTATAACCATGATGATGTAGAGCATAATTTCGTTACCGGCAAACTTTTTATACTTAGTCCAAAAAGTGTAATCAGATTTTTGTTTTGACATGAGGTTACAAAAATACTAAAACCATTTAAAGCGAAGCTAACGGTTATTGCACGGCAGCTATAACAGAACCACATCTGGAAAAGTACTTATAAGTAGAGGGATCGTGCAGCTTAATGATGATAACTCCTTTGCGTGAGCTTGCATGCACCACATAGTCGTTTTGAAGGTACACACCCACATGACTGAATTTTTTACCATCGTAATCCCAAAATATCAGGTCGCCTTCTTGTAACTGGCCTTCGTATTTGCGCTTAATAACGGTTACTTGCTGGCTCGTCATCCGCGGTAGTGTTATACCATAAACTTGCTGCTGTAATTGATAAACAAAACCCGAACAGTCTGTACCACTTTTGTCCATCCCGCCATAGTGATAGGGGGTACCCATCCACTCTTCGATAAATGCATACAGGCGGCCATTTGTAATATCACTTTTTGAAACGCCCATTATTTCCGAATATTTAGACGCGATTGAGCCCGTTGGTTTAACAACTTGACCCGGCTGCCCTTTCATAGCCACTTTACGCGAATGGCATGATGATAAGACCAATAGCATTGAACAAACAAGCGCAGCAAGATAAAACCTGTTTTTAATATTCATACTTTAAATATAGAACAAAACAGTTAGCCCAGTTAATGCAGGTTTTAAACATATCAACACCTGTTATCTTATACTAACTTTTTATTACCCGCTGTATCTCATCCAACTTCATCAACGCCTCAATAGGCGTTAATGTATTTACTTCCAGGTTGTTTAGCATGTCTCTGATTTTGACGAGGACAGGGTCGTCAATGCTGAACATTTGCATTTGCACGGCTTGTTTTTGTACTTTTTTAATGCTTTCTTTAATGCTCTCGCCACCAGTGCGTTCGGCTTCCAGTTTCTTTAATATATCGTTAGCACGGCTCAATACCTTTGGCGGCATTCCAGCTAGTTTAGCTACGTGAATACCAAAGCTATGTTCGCTTCCGCCGGGTACCAGTTTACGCAGGAAGATTATTTTATGCCCTACTTCTTTAACAGTTACATTGAAATTTTTAATGCGGTTAAAAGAGTTGGAAAGTTCATTTAATTCGTGGTAGTGTGTTGCAAATAAAGTTTTGGCTTTGGCCGATGGATGATTATGCAAATACTCGGCAATGGCCCAGGCAATTGATATACCGTCGTAGGTTGATGTACCTCTTCCTATCTCGTCCAGCAATATCAGGCTCCTGTCCGAAAGGTTATTTAATATACTGGCAGTTTCGTTCATTTCCACCATAAAGGTCGACTCACCAGAGGATAAATTATCAGACGCGCCCACTCTGGTGAATATCTTATCCACCAAACCAATACTGGCTTCTTTAGCGGGCACAAAACAACCCATTTGCGCCATCAATACAATTAAGCCGGTTTGCCTTAACAGGGCCGATTTACCTGCCATGTTGGGCCCGGTAATGATGATGATCTGCTGCGTTTCCGAATCTAGATAAACATCATTAGTAATATATTCCTCTCCTAATGGTAGATTCTTTTCTATAACCGGGTGGCGGCCACCTTTAATATCAATTATCCGGCTATCGTCAATCGACGGTTTTACGTAATAGTTTTTAATAGCGATCGTAGCAAAATTTAGCAACACATCCAGCTGCGCTACTAGTTGGGCATTCAGCTGGATTGGTTTGATATATTCGGTTAAGGCATACAGCAACTCGTTATATAGCCGCGTTTCCAGTACCAAAATCTTTTCTTCGGCACCTAATATTTGCTCTTCGTATTCTTTAAGTTCTGGAGTAATGTAACGCTCCGCATTAACCAGGGTTTGCTTGCGGATCCATTCGGTGGGTACCTTATCTTTATGCGCGTTGCTCACCTCCAGATAGTATCCAAAAACATTATTAAAAGCTACTTTAAGCGAGGGTATTTTGGTGATCTCGGCTTCGCGTTTTTGTATCTCCAACAAATATCCTTTACCGCCAAAAGCAATCTTGCGTAATCGGTCAAGTTCGGCATTAACACCGTCGGCCATTACGCTGCCTTTGATGATCATTACCGGCGGCTCCGCTTGCAATTCTTTCTCTATTTTTTCACAGATCAGTGCACAAGGGTTCAGTTGCTCCCCTATGGTTTTTAATGCGGGGCTTTCACTTTGCGAACATATGTTTTTAATAACAGCTATAGCCAATAGCGCTTTTTTTAACTGGCAAACTTCGCGAGGATTGGCCTTTTGCAAGCCTATTTTTGAGATAAGGCGTTCAAGGTCGTTAATTTGCCTGATTTGTTGTTTCAGTTCTTCACGTAGCTCCTCGTAAGTAATAAGGTGTTCTACAACGTTTAACCGATCTTCAATGGGTTTACGTTCTTTAAGCGGCATTACTATCCATCGGCGTAGCAACCGCGCACCCATTGGCGAAGATGTATGGTCCAATACATCAACCAGTGTAATGGCGTTCTCATTGTTTGAACCAATCAGTTCCAGGTTACGGATGCTAAACCTATCCATCCATAAATAACGTTCCTCCTCTATCCGGCTTATAGCCGATATATGTTGCAGGTTGCGGTGCTCGGTTTCGTTTAAATAATGCAGGGCAACTCCTGCTGCTACAATGCCAAGGTTTAGTTTTTCAATGCCAAACCCTTTAAGCGATTTTACTTCAAAGTGTTTTAATAATGCCTCTACCGCATAATCGCCGCTGTAAGGCCATTCGTCAAGTGTATAGGTATAAAAACGATCGCCAAAAGTTTCTTTAAAATCACCCTGACGGCTTTTTGGGAAAATAACCTCGCTTGGGTTAAAGCTTTGCAGCAGCTTATCAATATATTCGGTATTCCCCTGAGCCGTTAAAAACTCGCCAGTAGAAATATCAATAAGAGCTATGCCTATGGTATTCTTTTCAAAATATAATGATGCCAGATAATTATTGGTTTTCTGCTGAACAATATTATCGCTATAAGCAACACCGGGTGTCACTAGTTCGGTAACACCACGTTTAACAATGGTTTTAGTGGTTTTTGGATCCTCAAGCTGATCACAAATTGCTACCCTCTGCCCGGCGCGAACTAATTTAGGCAGATAAGTATCCAACGAATGGTGCGGAAAACCGGCCAATTCAATATGTGTGGCGGCACCATTTGCCCTCCGGGTTAAAACAATACCTAATATGCCCGATGCTTTTATAGCATCTTCGCCAAAGGTTTCGTAAAAATCGCCCACGCGGAAAAGCAGCAAAGCACCGGGATACTTTGTTTTAATAGTATTGTATTGCTGCATTAAGGGGGTTTCCTTAGTAGCGGGTTGTGCCAAAGCTTTATTCAATTTATTAAAAAAGTAAAGTTAAACTAATGGGTGGTTATTGGGCGTGTTGTTGAAAAATTAGCTATTGTGGATTTTGTTGGACCATTAAATTATATAAATTACTATTGATAATTGTCGACTTTAACGACTCTGTTTTAAACGCTTGTTTTTATTGAGTTTGATGTGACTTAAATATAGCCCTGTTATTTGATTAGTACAATAAAAGAATCAATTGGTAAACAAGTGTAACTTTATAACTTAGCATTCGAATTTAACTATCACATATGAAAAGAATTATCCTAACCATTGCTTTATTAATTATTACAAACACGATTGCATTTTGCCAAATAGTGAAAGAAGATAACTGGTACGCTATTATTGCATGCAGCAATAACCGAGCACTAACTATTCAAGGTAAGGGTAACGAAAATGGATTACAAATTACTCCGCAGGATTCTACCGGTGGAGATAATCAATTGTTTGGGTTCAAAAAAATAAAGGGTGGTTATTACCAGATAATTTCTAAGCTTGGCCACAAAGCTTTAGAGATAAAAGAGGGTTCGATGGACCTTCATGGTGCGGTTCAACAAAATGAAATTAATGACTCTGATATACAGCTTTTTGCGATAGTAAGAAATGCGGCTAAAACCTTTGCTATCGTTAATAAAAATAGCGGGTATGGTTTTGATATTTTTAAAGAAACAGTAATACAGTATCAAATGTATGGAAATATCAATCAAACTTTCCGGATAGTGCTGATAAGGCCTGTTGATAAATAAACTGTTGTATAATTATTAGTTTCTGGGGTGGCAGATTTTTCTTCAAGAGGGATAGATTTCAACCTTTATGCAAATTATATTAAAACAAATACCCTCCCTGTTGCTTGTTACAGTACACGTAAAATTAAGAAAATGAATATTACAATATGGATAATAGTTGTTATAGCTGTACTGTTTATACTTTTTTTAATGTGGAAAAATCTGCGTGATGAAAAAGATGTTAATCCGGATCTGACTGATGAATTGGAGAAAACTACTGGTGATAATAACATTAAATAAAATCATGTTAAAACTTGTAGGCAAATATATTAATTTAAAATAGGTATTATTTCGATAAAATTCTGAAAGGATTTTAAATATCCGTCTAGCAAACTACTTTTGACTATTGGTGTTAAAAAGTCTAGCAAGGTACTTCATGAGAACGATTAGGAAATAATGCGGCATGAAAGGTGGGTTCAACATTGCCGTTTTGTATAGTAAGATTTAACTTCCGGCTTAGTAATGATTGTTTCCCTATCGAATCATTTTCAAAATGTCCAGCGTAGTAGGTGCCTTTCTCCTTATCCCATAAATAAGTATTAAAAGCATGTTTTAATTGGCTGGCTTCGATATTTAATTCGTTAGCTTGTTGTTTTTCACCAATAACATTGCCTAAGTACGCAGCATCAATCAAGGCTTTGAATACAAATGCATTCAAGCCAGCACCTTCACAATTCTGGTATCCCATCGGGTTACCCAAAACTACCCATTTACGAGCGTTCACTAACCCATGTATGGTGCGGTGAGCTAAAAACCATTTTGTCTGTAAAACAACAGGCTTCAATAATTCTCTTAATGCAGCATCGCCTGTACTTTCATAGTATCGTCTGATGCCTTGGATCCAATCGCAGGAACGGTCCTCCATATAACCATGTATATCCCATCTATCTGAATACGTATTGGCTTTAACGCGCCCATCAGGTTGTTGTGTAAGTGAAGTACGACGCAACATTTAATGAAGACTTTCAAATAGGTAAATATTGTGTTTTTACTTTTTTCTGCCAGTAAAATACTGGCAGAAAAAAATCAGGTGGTTAATGGTGAGTTTGAGGTTGAGGAAGATGGATGGGTTAATTATGGGGGTACAATAACTCCGTGGGATCACATCGAAGTCTTTTTCTTTGCGCAAGATATCAATGATTCATCTGAATAGATAAGGCACTTGTCGATTATTTAAAATAGCGGGATAATTAAATATTATTATTGATAAACATTAAAGTAATGAAAAGTTATCCAATACGCATTTTAAACCTATTTTGTGCTGCTGCTTTGATAACAGCCTTCAGTTTATCCATGGCTCAGGATAAATTACCACAAAATTTAGTAGCTCCATCCGATGTTAAGATTGATGGCAAACTTACAGAATGGACTGAAAAACAACTCAGCACCGATCGTACAGCCAAGATAAAGTATATCATAGCGAATGATGACAAGAATTTATATGTCGTTATTAAAACTGCTGATCGATCTACCATCATGCGAATTATGAGCGCAGGTATTACTGTCGCCCTTAATCCAGAAGGTAAAAAGAAAGAGACCTATGCCGTAACATTTCCAGTAATTAAACAGAAGGATTTGGCTGAGACCCGAATTGCGTCCGGAGGTGAACGTCCGGATATTAACTCAATGCAACAAACAATGCGTTCAAAAATGATAATAATGAGCGTTAAAGGTTTCCCGTCAATCGAACTTGATCAAATATCTATTTATAACAATTACGGCTTAAAAACCGCCATTGATTTTGACGAGCAGAACAATCTTTGTTACGAGGCGGCTATTCCACTCAGTTTGTTGTCACTAAGTATAAATCAATCAGAACCCCTGGCGTGTAATATAAAAATAAATGGGTTTAAAATGCCGGATATGCCCAACGAGCCCGGAGGTGGAATGGGAGGTGGCCCTCCTGGCGGCGGTATGGGCGGCGGCCCTCCGGGTGGTGGTATGGGCGGCAGCCCCCCCGGCGGAATGCGGAATATGAATGAGGATATGGCTGATTTGTTAAAATCGACAGACTTTTGGGTAAAGCGAACCATGGCTAAGCCATAGCCATGGTAAAGTTATTTTTGATAGCAACTTTACTTTGCAGTGCTGCTGTAAGCATAGCGCAAAACAGACAAGTAAGCGGTGTTGTGCATGACAGTATAGGGAACAGTTTACAAGGAGCTACAATTCAGTTAATTACCGTGCGGGATTCTATTTCAGTAACAACTAATGCCGATGGTGTTTTTGTATTCGAAAAAATAACGGGTGCAAATTTTAGGCTCAAAGTCTTCTTAATGGGCTATCAACCTTTGATAAGGAAGTACCTTTTCGATTTGGATAAGGGAATGATTGTACTAGAGCCTATAGTGCTTAAGATAAAGATTAACCAACTCAAAAATGTAAATATTGTAGGTGTAAACCCGATTACAATAAAAGAAGACACAATTGAATACAGTGCAGGGGCTTACCATGTAAGGAAGGGAGCCATGGTTGATGAAATGCTGAAAAAAATGCCCGGCATAACAGTCGATAAAAACGGAAATGTTACTGCGCAGGGCAAAACGGTGTCCAAAGTACAAGTTAACGGGAAGGATTTTTTTGGTGGCGATGTTAAAACGGCCACGCAGAACCTTCCGGCTGATATTGTTGAGAAAATACAAATAATAGACGACTACGGCGATCAGGCCCGGTTTTCGGGGGTAAAAACCGGAGATGCGGATAAAGTGCTCAATATTGAGGTAAAGAAAGACAAGAACAACGGTATATTTGGCCGTGCATTAGCTGGTGCCGGAAACGGTAGCCGCTATCAATCCCTTGTATCGGCAAACTACTTTAAAAAAGACAAACAGGTATCAGTTTTAGGAAATTTTAATAATGTAAATTCAGATTTGTTTAGTTTTTCGGCTCCCGGAGGCGGAGCAGGGATT
Organism: Mucilaginibacter sp.; assembly: GCA_025352225.1. GTDB lineage: Bacteria > Bacteroidota > Bacteroidia > Sphingobacteriales > Sphingobacteriaceae > Mucilaginibacter. The sequence continues at coordinate 16,679 of JANXTT010000008.1, forward strand.
CCATCAGCAATACGTAATGCGAGCCTGGCAAATGGTGGGCCAGGCGGCGAAAATGCTTCTGCAAATACAGGTATTGATGGTATTAATGATGTAAAATCAATAGGTTCAAACTTTCGTGACCGATGGGGTAATTTTTCGGTATATAGCAGTTATAGCTTTGCTCATCAAAATAATAGCACCACTAGTCAAACACTTCAACAAATTACCGAAACGAGCAGCACAATTATTAATAATCAGAACACCATATTGAATACTGGCAAGGATGACAATCGGTTTACCTGGAATATGGAATATAGCCCGGATAGTTTAAACTATTTTAAGATAACGCCTGGCTTTTTTTATAACAAAACCTCATCCGATCAAACCCAGGGTTTCAATTTCAATAGCACAAACGGAAAATATATTACGAATACTACTTCCGCATCCCCAACAATAAACGGAACGATCTTGTACAATCACCGTTTTCGACGCCGGGGCCGTAACGTTAGTTTATTGGGAAGCACCAATGATTACCAAACAAATCAGGATGAACAAACAAATAACACCTCGGTTATACAAAACGGGCAATTAAATATAAGGCAGTTGATAACCAATGCCAATTATACCAACCGTTATACTATACAACTGTCTTACGTTGAGCCTCTTTTTAAAACCACATCTCTAGAAATTAACTATAATTTTAACCGTAATGGAAACAACAACGATAAGGTAACAGGTAATATTGATGCTGTTACGAACCTTAATACCCGCGTAGATACATTAACAAATCAATATTATTATACATTTACAACACAACAGGCCGGAATAAATTTAAAAGTAAAAAAACTTAAATACAATTATACATTGGGAATAGGCGTTCAACCCTCCACTTTGGATGGTACAAATTTAAATACCCGGACAGATTATCATAATAACGCATTTAACTGGGTGCCAACGGCCCGGTTTAACTATAATTTTTCGCGCAATGAGCGTTTTACGGCTATTTATACCGGTACAGCTAACCAGCCCTCTTACAGTCAGCTTCAACCTGTTTACGATTATTCGAATGTGCAATACCCTATTGTTGGAAACCCAAACCTGATGGCGGAATTTACCAATTCCATTTCTCTCCGCTTTAATAGGTTTGATATTTCGTCAGGTAATATTTTACTGGCAAACTTTATCGTTAACCAAACAAAAAACAAAATAGTAAGCAGTAATATACGTTCAAGCCGTCCGGGTGCAATACAAGAAACTAGTTATCTAAATGCCGATGGTTATTATTCGGTCAATGGGTTTTATGTTTTTTCGAAACCCTTTAATGAGCGGATGTACACGCTTACTTTAACCGGTAACAGCACTTATGCTTCAAATATTTCATACATCAATCATGAAAAGAATGACGGGCAAAACTTGGTGTTAAAGCAGCAGGCTGGTTTCCGTACAGACATAGATGCAGTAATGGATGTTGAAGCCACGGCGATATATAGCTTAAATATAAATCAAAACTCTCTGGTATCACAGATAAGCAGCAGGGTGACTAACTGGGTATTGGGGCTTAACGGTAAAAACTATTTAGGTAAGAGTTGGATACTGGGCTATGATTTAAGTAAAACATTAGCAAGCGGGTATACCAATAACGTTAATGCTGATCCATTTCTGCTTAATACCTATATTGAATTGGAATTCCTGAAAAATAAAACAGCTTCCGTCAAAGTATCCGGTTTTGATTTGTTTAATCAAAACACCAACCTGTCCAGAACGGTAAATGGCAATACCATATCCGACACGCAAGTTAACCGTTTAGGCCGGTATTGCATGTTTACGTTAAGCTTTAAGTTCCAAAAGTTTGGGTTGTAATACTTAATATTAGCTATCCTGATTGCGGGTGCCTTTGTTTCTTTGTTGACGTAATTAAATGCCCTCTAAACGTATTCAATTATTAATTCGCAACAATTCCGGCCTTTATACACTAATACAACCTGTTTGTCGCATTTAACGTTTGTTAACATTTGAATTTGCAAAATTCGTTCTGAATATGAAGCAAATTTTATTTTTTATGGCTTTTACCGGCCTTGTTAGCTTAAACGCGGTTGCCCAACAGCAATTAGAATCCAGAAGTGTAATTGACGGCTTTTATCTCCTCTCAATGGATAAATTGCTTGATACTATTGCACTGCAAAGCCATTTACATATTGTATATGATAAGGATATGGTTAAAGATTATACCATTGTGGATCGGTTTTTTAAAGAAAAAGTACGCGATGTTTTAGGTAAAATATGCAGCGATAACGGTTTGCACTATTGGATAGAATCAGACAAAACAATCTACATTATTCGTGATCCTGAAGATGTAAACCGATTAAAGAAAAAAAGCAAAAATGTAAATAAGCCTGTATTTGCTCTAGTAAGGGAGAAGCAAGATGAATTATCACCTGTTGCCGCCTACGTTCCGAAGCCAACCTCGGCAGCGCAGGTAAAGCAACTCCCTTTTGCTGTTAGCGGGCGTGTGATAGACCAAGCAAGTGGCGAATCGCTTCCATCGGCTATAGTAAGGTTACGCAATAGTTCGATTGCTACAGCCACCAATGCCGACGGTTATTTTACACTTTTAAAAATTCCAGCTGATACCTGTGTTTTAGAAATATCTTACATTGGTTACCAACCTACTATCTATAACCTCCAACCCGATAGCCGCACTAGTCGGCTTACCATAGGTCTGTTTTCGTCAGCCAGATTGCTTACAGAAGTAACTATAAAAGATAAAAAAAGCGACGGTGTGATGAGTATTGACAAGAGGAGGGTTAGCGTGCTGCAAATAACTCCCTCCAAACTTGATGAATTGCCAAACATCGGCGAAAAGGATATCCTTCGTTCTTTTCAACTAATGCCTGGCATTAGCGGCAGCAACGAGTCATCATCAGGCGCATATGTTCGCGGAGGCACTCCCGATCAGAACCTGGTACTTTTTGATGGGTTCACCGTATACCAGGTTGATCACTTATACGGCTTTTTTAGCGCATTTAACAGCAACTCAGTAAAAGATGTTACGCTATATAAAGGAGGCTTCTCCGCCAAATACGGGGGGCGCCTATCAAGCGTAACCGATATTGCCGGAAAAGAAGGCAACACCAAGGAAGCCAATATTGGCGGCGACCTTAGTTTGCTCAGTGCCAATATTTTTGCAGAAAAGCCCCTTAATGATAAATCTACTGTGTTATTTGCCTACAGGCATTCGTATCAAGGGCCGTTATATAACGAGATATTTAATAAACTAAACAGCAATAGCAGCACCTCAACAACCAGCGGGTCGGGCTCATCATCAGGCAACGGTGGGGCATTTGGTGGCGGCGGCCCAGGTGGTGGCGGTCCGGGTGGAGGTGGGCCGCCTCCAGGTGGGGGCCCGCCAACAGGAGGCGGTCCGGGTGGGGGCGGTTCGGCACCAACGGTTACTACGCCATTCTCTTATTTTTATGACCTCAATACGAAGTACACCTATGCACCTGATCAGAAAAACCGATTTTCGTGGAGCCTTTATCTCGGTAATGATAATCTTGATAACAGTAAGATTATTACAGTCCCATCGTTCATCACCAATGTAAGTAACCTAAGTATGTCTGATAAAACCACTTACGGAAACGTGGGCTCGAGTATTAAATGGTCGAGGCAATGGAATTCCAAGTTATATTCTAACACCTTAATCAGTTATTCTTCTTATCACAGCGACAGGGATAACAGCACTAAGGTTACACTAACTGATAGTACTGGTACCGCTACGGATATCAATACCGGTACTTTTGAAAAAAATAAGCTGAAAGATTTTAGCATCAAATCAGACTGGGAATGGCAGGCATCTGATAAAATAAAACTACTGTACGGCGGTTCCGGTTCGCAGCAAAATGTATCATATATATACAGCCAAAATGATACCAGTACCCTTATTAATCAAAATATAAAAGCGTTTACTATGGGTGGTTATACGGAACTTGAAATAAATGCTACAGACAAATTGCAATTAAAACCCGGGCTGCGTGAAACCTATTATGAACCAAACGGGAAACTCTATTTTGAGCCGCGATTTTCGGCTACCTATACTTTAACCGACAGGTTGACACTAAAAGCGGCTACGGGGCACTTTAATCAGTTCACAAACCGCGTTATTCGCGAAGATATTTTGAACGGGAGCCGGGATTTTTGGGTGCTATCTAACGGAAATACTATACCCGTCAGTTCTGCCAATCATTATATTGGTGGAGTAAGCTATGAAGCTAAAAACTTTTTGATAGATATAGAAGGCTATTATAAAACGCTCGAAGGGCTATCGCAATATTCGCAGCGGGAAGTAGGTAATGCCCGTACCAATATTTCGCTGGAGCAGCATTTCTATACCGGAACCGGTTACACAAAAGGCCTGGAAGTTTTACTTCAAAAAACGCATGGAAAATACACTGGTTGGCTAAGCTATACTTTTGCGCAGGCTGTTAATAATTTTGAGATCTACGGGGGCGATTATCCAGCCAGCCAGGATACGCGGCATGAATTAAAGTTGGTTAATTTATACCATTATAAACGATGGACATTTTCATCGACATGGATATTTGCTACGGGAAAGCCTTATACGGCACCGCTAACCAGCTACACCGTTAATGACTATACGGGGCATAGCCATACCTTTTTAACGATTAGCGCCGAAAACGGACAGCGCTTGCCAAGCTATCACCGTTTAGACGCGGCGGTAACCTACGATCTGATCAGGGTAGACAGTCGCAAAATTGGCAGCATCGGTTTCTCTATGTTCAATATCTACGACCGGGCTAACGTATGGTATAAACAATACACTATCGTAAATAATCAGGTAATCACTAACAATGTAGACTATTTGGGTTTCACGCCTAATATCACATTAAGTTTAAAATTTAAATAAATGATACAGAAACAATATATTGTACTATTAACTATTCTAATAGGTTGGGCAACTTTTATATCCGCATGCCAAAAGGCCAACACTACAGTTTCAGATAAAGAAAGGCCAGTTGTTGAGGCTTACCTTATTCCTGGTAATGCACTACAAGTTAAGGTTTACTATCAAAAATATCTGGATGATACCATTTCTTATGGTTACCCGGTTACTGGTTTAAAACTTAACGTATCTGATGGTAAAAATACCATAAGCCCCATTGAAAAAAGCGCTGGTGTATATATATACAGCGATAAAACATTTGTTAAGGACAATAAAACCTATTCGCTGACCTTTGCATATAATGGCAACACTATAACCGCCCAAACAACTGTTCCGTCTAAACCGATTGGTTTTAAGGGTTCTGCTGTAAAACAATATATACCCGGCTTTTCATTTGGGAGTACGCCCAAGACTTTCAACCAAGTTGTTTTTAGCTGGAACAACCCTAACTCCGATTATTTTTTAATGGTATTCCAAGACATTACATCAAGCCCTAATCCGCTTAATTCGGGAAATACAACGGCTTATAAAGATTCAGAAGTTATACTAGGGCAAGCAATAAGCTATCAAACCGGACCACGAACTTTCACTTATCTAGGTAATTACAATGTGTTACTATACCATATCAATAAAGAATATAGTGATGCATTAAACAGTAGTGGGGGTACTTCGCTTAACCTAACTAATCCTGCAACTAATGTGGTTAACGGCCTTGGTGTTTTCACGGCTATGCGGGCTGATACGGTTAGCTTACTTGTTTATCAATAATATTTACCCCATGAAAATAACAAAGATCGGTATTGCTGTATTTTTAATTATAGCGCTAATTTCTTGCAGAAAAAACAATGATGAACAGACGATTAAGCAGTTTGACGAAAATGCCATACAGGATTATATTAAACAAAACGGCCTTACCGGTATGAAAAAGGATACATCGGGTGGCGATACGGCAGGGGTATACTATCAGATACTCTTGCCTGGAACGGGGAAGATATTGGATTATCCGGATAAAATAAATTACACTTACCAGTTTGCAGCCTTTGATGGTAGCTATATTACTACAGATACCATTGTAAACCATGGCAGTACATATGTAGGTTATTTGTCACCAAATGGGTTGCAACATGGCATAAAAAACCTCTTGCAACATAAAGGCGGCCGTATCAGGATGCTGATACCTTCGCATTTGGCATATGGCACCAACGGAATTTCATCAGGTACCACAAAACTTAATGGCAACCAATGCCTAGATTATATAGTTAACGTAGTGGATAACCAACCAAGTTATGACGATATAAGCATCAAAAATTATATTAAAACTTATAACTTATCGGGGTTTACTAAAACGGCGTCCGGTTTGTATTATAAAATAACAAAAGTGGGTACGGGCACATCGGCAATAACATTAAACTCTGTTGTGGGCGTACAATATACAGGTTACCTTTTAAACCAAACTATTTTTGATTCGGCAAATACAAGTGATGGTACAGCCGGCCTTACCACATCAATGTATGATGTTATTGCTGGTTGGCAAGAAGGATTGCCCAAGATCACTACGGGCGGAAAAATAACTTTATTAATACCGTCTGCAAGGGCCTACGGCGATTCGGGTAGTGGCAGTATTCCTGCATTTAGCTGTCTCCGGTTTGATATAAACTTGATTTCTGTTACCAATTAATTAAATATTACATACCGGAAATCCGTACCTTACATTATTCAATTTGTAGATGAGATCATCAAGATTCGGAAACTTTTTTAATATTATCACTCCCATATTTATTTGGGCAATAGTTTTATTGCTGCCATTTTTAAATAAAATGGACAATGTGCCATTTCATGTACGCCAAGAACTACTATATAACCATATTTTGTTTGTTACGCTATTGATGGTTAGTTTTTATATACATTCTTATTTTATATATCCTTTACGAAATAAAACCTATGGCATTTACAATTATATTGGCGGGTTAGCAATTTTGTTGATTCTATATATAATTTTGGAGAGCTATTTGCTTCCCAACTTTCCCCGTACGCCAGGCATAGCCCTCCAAGCTACCCCCGGTTTGAAAAACTTGCGTCAACGCCGTTTAGACTTTTCGCCGGCGCCATTTATGGAATTAATTCCTTTAATATTTGTGATAACCGTTAGTTTTTGCTACAGATTATATATTGATACTGTATCGCGTGATAAATTGATTAAAGAACGAGAGTATGCGCACATACAAACCGAACTTGATTTTTTGCGCTCACAGATCAGCCCGCATTTTATTTTTAATCTCATGAATACTTTGGTATTAATGGCACGTAAAAAATCAGATTTGCTTGAGTCGTCACTTGTAAGTTTATCTCAATTAATGCGCTATATGTTGTATGAAACCGATGAAAATCAACTCAATATGGCTACAGAAATAGAATATCTTAAAAACTATATTAATTTACAATTACTCCGTTTTGGGGACGATATAAAAGTTAATCTACATTTGGATGGCCTATTTGAAAAATATACAATAGAACCTATGCTGATCATTCCATTTATAGAGAATGCTTTTAAACATAGTATTGGTATAGTTGACAAGGCAACAATTGATGTTTCTGTTGCCATTGATGAAAAAGAACATATACTTAATTTAAGCGTTTTAAATAGTATAGCAGAAACCACAGAGATGCCTGCAAAAAGTTCGGGAATTGGTTTGGCAAACGTAAAACGACGGTTGGAGCTGCTTTATCCGGGCAGGCATTTATTCACTATTAATAAGGATAACAATAAGTTTATTGTTAATCTGCAAATTAACCTTTAGTATGAATTGTATATTACTTGATGATGAACGTCCGGCTCTTGATCTGCTTGAGGATAATGTAAAAAAAATACCTTATCTAAATATTATAGCTTTATGCAGAAACCCCATGCAGGCGATTGAGATAATGAAAGAACACCCTATAGATCTGATGTTTCTGGATGTGCAAATGCCAATATTAAACGGGCTTGAATTACTGCGATCACTTAAACGCCCGCCGATGGTAATATTAGTAACAGCTTATGAAGAACACGCACTTGCCGGTTTTAATCTGGATGTTGTAGATTACCTGGTTAAACCAGTCCCGTTTGCAAGGTTCCTAAAAGCAGTTGAAAAAGCATACGAATTATACCAAGCAAGACAATTGCCTTTCAAAACGCCAGTTATTGAAAACGATCATGTATTTGTAAACGCTAATTATTCGTTGATAAAGATCAGTATAAGAGATATTACTTATATAGAGGGGCTTAAAGATTATGTACGAATAAACCTGAAAGATAATAAACCGATCGTTACCAGGATGGGTTTAAGAGGTATTGAAGAAAAACTTCACTCAGAGATATTTATGCGGATCCATAAATCGTACATTATAGCACTTGATAAAATTGAGTCTATACAAAAAACGCAGTTAGTTATAGCAGGCCAGGAGATCCCAATTGGGGATACTTACCGGCAATCTTTACAAGAGTATGTCAATAGAAAAAATTTATAAATTTGAAATTAAATATACAATTTATTGGACATCCCCACAGTTATAACAGCAATAGTTATATTTTTGAATTAATAAGTCTATACAATACTAGTCCGAACTAAGGGAGGGTTACAACTGCAATGTATAGCCTGCGGCCGTTTTACAGTTTGCAAAGTCAAGTAGGCAGCACCTTTTATAATAACCCATAATTAATGCTCGCGGCTCTTTTTAAGATGATCGCAAATAGGAGACTGAGAAACAAGGGTAATCTTAAG
>JANXTT010000023.1 GCA_025352225.1 Mucilaginibacter sp.
TTTTTATGCATCAGCACGATGAGCGTTACTCACCCGAATTATGCGATTACTTAGTGAAAAAACTAAATAAAGAACTTGGCTTAAATATTATAAGGCCTAAGTTTATTGATAAGGATAAGGGATTGTTTGATTCATAAAATAAAAAAATATTTTTATATAAATTAATTAACTCTAGGATATGTTTTTTATTGGTTAATTAATTGTTAATAATGTAATTAATGTTTCTTTATATTATTCTTTTTAATTGATAATGATGTTAATATTAAAAATTATATCTTTAAAGAGTTTACAAATAACCCCTAATCTAATGTTAAAAAATTTACTCCCGTATTTATTATTATTTATCCCTTTTTTATCTTTTGCTCAAAACGGCGTTGGTTTAATAAAAGATTTCAGTAAAGATGTAAAAGGGTTCTCAAGAGCCTTACAGCTTAGCGACAAAGTAAATTTAGTAGAGGTTACTACCGATAATGAGCATTTCGATCTAATAGCTCTTGATGCTAATATGAGTGTACTATGGAAAACTACCTTAAATGGATATTCATTATCATTTGGTAAATTTAAAGACAAAATATTGGTCATAGCCGCTACAGAATACAGTTCTATGAATGGCTCAAATAACACCTATAAAGGATTTTTGATAGACCCAATCACCGGTAAAATATTATTAGAAAAGGTCGTTTATAATAATTCACAAGGTTATGTTGAAAAACCATATTTCTTTCATGGCAAAGATGGTGCTTTTTTTAAACTTGCAGTTAGGCAAAATAACATGAAGCGTAAATTACATGTGGTTTACCTGGGCCACTTGCTTTGTTGACAATTTACAAAATAGAGCATGATGCTAAACAAACAAAGGACATTACCGTAATGGATTTTGATGATAAGTTGGAGCCTATAAATACTTTTCATCCGGAAATAAGTGATGATGAATTTATTACGATGATATGTAGCAATTCTGGTAGTTTATTTATAGCATGGTACAAAGATGGTGATGTAAATGTATCAAAATATGCACAGGGGAAAACCGAAGTAACAGCACAGATCAATCAGAGTTTAGAAATACATAATGGATTTTCTAAAAACAATGCAGCGCAACTTTTCCTGTTTTATCCGTCTGTTAAAAATCCAGATTGTCTTTATTACAGTTTATTTTATAAAAATACGGATAACGATCCTGAGTTAACTGTTAGTAAAATGGATTTTACTAAAAAAAATAGCGAGGCTGTTACAGAGGTTTTTACACAAAGCCATATAAAAGAAATACACGAAGCATATATCCCTTTCGATAAAAAATTCGAGAAAACGCATAGCATTAATGGAAATTCATTAGAGGTTAGAGCAATGAGAGAGGAAAATGATAGACTATTAATATTTATGTCTTCACAAAACGCAGAATTTCAAACTAATACCGCACAATATTACGAAGGTTCATTGATAATTAATGGGTATGATTTGAATTTAAACACGAAGTATCAGCAAATATTCCCATCGGGTTACGGAAGTCGTACAGGGTATTTTTACCCGGGATTTCATAAAGTTGAAAACTCATTATATATTGTGGCTAATTTAAATAATGACGGAACTCTTTATGGTAATATGAACATAACCACTGGCGAATGGAATAATACGGTTCTTTTGCCTAAAGAGAAATTTAGTGGGGATAGTTTTGCGCATCCTAATATTACACTATGGTATGAAAAAGGCTTTATAATACCTTATGCACGAGTGAGGGGTATGATGAGAACAAACATGGATATTTCTTTACAGCAAATAGCTTATTAATATACTCAGCTGATAATGTTTCTAAATTAAGTTTTACAGTATTGGTTTTCTCCAATATTAATATCCAATACCCCATCTCTAATTGAGGCAAACACCTCCTAGTTTAATTTTGAATGAAAAAATCACTTTTATTTTTTTTAATATTTACCTGTTTTAAAGTTAGGGCACAACAAAACTCAGATATCAATATAGATCATTTTGATCACGGAGTAGGTATAACACTAAGTACTGATTATGATGTTCCAATAGGTAATCTGGCTTATAGTTTTAAGCCCGCTATTGCCTATGGTGTTCATCTTACAACTTTTAATGATAATTTTAATATTAACTATAGTGTAGGATATGAGGTATTTAAACCTAAGTTAGATACATTCTATTATAGCGTAGGAGCCGCAGATTATGGAACGATAAGCTACCAAAACTTCTCTATTTTTTCGGCATATTTAGGTCCGGTATATAATTTTCGCGCAGCAAATCAATTCTGGATTTTTGCTGGTTTAAATTTGGGTGCCTACTATACCAGATATGCTTATCAATCATCTGATAAATACGTATTCGATAATACAGATCTTCATGAAAAGGATTTATATATTGCCCCTAAAGCAGGGTTTACATTTGTATTGTCAAACACATTATTGATAAGCTTACAATCAAAATATAACTTTTTTGCACCGTTAGGTAAAACAAAGTATAATAGCCGGGTTGGTACGCTTTACAACTCTTTAGCAAGTGGCATTACTTTAACTTACAAGTTTTCAAAATGAAAAAATTATCATTAATAGTTTATACTGCAATAATCCTTTTAGGTAGTGGTTGCCAAAAAGGCGAATACCCTTATATTTCCAAAAGTGAGGTAAATAATCTTTTTGCCATTCAAAATCCAGCCGTCCAAAACGTAGCGTTTATTTATAACAATGATGTTTATTACATGGCAGATTTTGATAAGCCTGCGCAAAAAGTAACCAATAGTATTGGTTTAAAAAAGTTTGTCAAAATGTCTCACGACCATACCAAGTTTGCTTTCATGGACGGATCAAATTTCATTGAAGTAGTGGACAATAAAGGGAAACTGATAACAACGATAACACAATATAACCAGGTAAAGATTTTTGATTGGAGTGCAGATGATAAGACATTATATATTTTAAACAATGCGCAAATGGTGTATTATGGCCCCGCAATGTCTTTGCCTATAACTTATCCGGGTATTATCGCAGGTTATTCAACAGAGGTATTATCAGCTTCGGTTTCTGTGGGCGGGGATTTTGCATATATTATACATGCATATGCCTATTCGTATGGCGACGTATATAAACTGGTTATTAAGCCTGCGGGAAGTACAGCGGTAATTGTATACAATAATAATGATTATCCTTATTCTATGAATTATGTTAATTTTTCGTCAAATAAGCAAGACCTTGTCGTAGGATATCGAGACGCTACAGATGTATCTTATAACTTTGAAAAATTAGATTTTTTTACCGAACTTAAAGCAAATCCAGATTTTTCCATACAAAGTTCTGAAACTTATTGTACCCCAGTTTACAAGAGCAATATCAACTATATGGTATCTGGGTATACGCCAAATGGTTCAAATAAAGTTACTCTTTTAGCATCTTATGAATCAGACATTACAAAGAATAAGATCTTGACCCAATATAGTAGCACGGGCAATGGGTTATATACTGATTGGAAATAGTTGATCTAATTCCATAAACTAGGAAATAATAAGTAAATGTATATCCCCAAGATCAATTTATTAACAGAAGAGGCTGAGGTATTAGCTTTTATTAAAAAGTATAGCTTTGCTACTATCGTTACTACTAAAAAAAACGTTGCAAATGCGTCGCATTTGCCTTTTACTGTTAGTAAGATCGATCAAAATATCATATTAACGGGGCATTTTGCGAAGGCGAACCAACAATGGGAAGAGTTACTTGAAAGTAAAGTATTGGTGATCTTCACCGAGCCACACGCTTATGTATCGCCAAAACACTATGAAAGCGACCTCAATGTACCCACCTGGAATTATATTGCGGTACATGCTTACGGGCAAGCAAAAATAATTGAAGATGAAAGCCAAGCCCTTGCTTGCCTGGAAGCTATGATTAATGTTTATGAGGCTGATTATAAAAGCCAATGGGATAAGATGCCGCTTGATTATAAACTGAAAATGTTAAATGGAATTGTACCTTTCGAGATCGCAGTTACCGAATTCCAGGCTAAACAGAAACTTAGTCAAAACCGATCAGCTATAGAAAAGAACAACATTATTACCGCGTTTGAAAATGGCGACGATAATGAAAAGCAAATTTCCGCATACATGAAAGGTATACTTTAAACTTAACTATGAAACGAACCATAAATAACAAAGCTGCTATTGAATTTCTGGTAGTTGAGTTTTATAAAAAAGTTAAAAATGATACCGAGATAGGTTATATATTTAATGATGTAGCCAATTTTAAATGGGAAACGCATGTCCCAATAATGGTTAGTTTTTGGGAAACTATGCTGCTTGATAAAGTAACCTATAAGGGAAACCCCATGCTTGCACACATTGAACTTAATAAAAAAACACCATTGACACCTGCACATTTTGCCCAATGGAAAAAACTATTTTTTGATACACTTAACGAAAATTTTGAAGGGGAGGGCGTTATGGAAGCTAAAAAACGGGTTGAGGCTATGAAAGGGCTAATGATGTTTAAGATTGAACAAAGTAAAAATAAAGGCTTTATTCAATAGGCTATTTTTGTACAAATTTAGTCCCTATAAAGAGCATATCTATTATCCGATTAATCCGGATATCACGTTGATACTTAAAGCTACAATTGCGGTATTGAATGCGAAGGAGATAAGCGCATGTAAAAGCGTTAGGCGGCGTATAGAACGCGATGATATTTCAACATCGGATACTTGGAACGTCATACCTACAACGAATGAAAAATATACAAAGTCTAGATAATCAGGGGTGTAAAGCCCACCTGGGAATCTTAATCCTCCTACCACCTCATCAGGGCCATCAGTAGGGTCGGGAGTGTTGGTATAATACATATGCGCGTAACTCATTGTAAACACGGTGTGCATCATCCACCAGGAAACCACTACGGATGCTATTGACATTAATACTTGTTCAGTAACATGCTCGTCATGCCCGCTTTTACTGGATTTTAACAAAAAAATAATGGCGAATAGGCTTACGCATGATGCTGTTATTACAAATAGCAGAATACTAATTCGGCTGGAATCTTTTAAACTGGCCACTTTTCGCATTTCGCGGGGGTGCGAGGTTAAAATAATGGCCCAATCCATCAAGATAATAGAAAGAGCGCAACTGCCCCACGATAACATAATTAAAGCTGGTGCTGATATTTTATCCCAAACTAAAAACGTTACTATAGCAGTAACGGCTAATGCAATATATAAACGATGAGCAGCATCAAAACGAATAAAAAAGTTTTTGCCTAATTTTATCATGGTGTTAATCTTCTTCTATAATTTCTGTAACACGGCCAATTTGTCCATCTTCTAAGCGTACTTTAATGCCCCGCGAATGAAATGATGAACTAGTAAGCAAATCTTTAACTATGCCGCGTGTTTTTTTACCACTGCGCTGGTCTTTCTTCAAAATAATATTAACCTCTAAACCAGGGTAGATATCGCTGCGGTTTTGGCCGTTCATAGGTAACTAATTAACTAATTTATTAACAGCCTGCTCAACTTTATCAAAAGGGAACTGGCTAACTAGTTTTTGCATCGCTTCGGTAATCTGCGCATTGCCTAAATTGCCAATACTGCCCTCGTGCGTATGGTTAACGTTTATATCGGGCTTAAATTCGCCATTTTCAATGGCATAGCCAACGTGTTTGTAAGCATCTCTAAAAGGCATTCCATTTAATACCAATCGGTTAACCTCCTCAACACTAAATAGGTATGCATATTTTGCATCCTCTAAAATATTACTCTTTACTTCCACATGTTCCAGCATAAAAGTGGCCATGTGCAGGCAATTTTTAATATCCGCAAATGCGGGAAACAGTAATTCTTTAAGTAATTGAAGCTCGCGATGGTAGCCCGATGGTAGGTTAGTAGTCATCATAGCTACATCGTTTGGCAGGGCCTGTAAGCGGTTGCAGCGGCCACGCATAATTTCCCATACATCAGGATTTTTTTTATGCGGCATAATGCTCGAACCGGTAGTTAGGTTTTCAGGGTAACTTACAAAAGCAAAATTCTGGCTCAAATACAAGCATTGATCCATAGCCATTTTAGCCAGCGTTGCCGCGATAGATGATAAGGCCTGTGCTATAATCCTTTCTGTTTTACCACGCCCCATTTGGGCATATACTACATTATAGTTCAGGTTTTCAAAACCCAGCAGTTGTGTGGTTAACGTTCTGTTTAGCGGGAACGACGAGCCGTACCCAGCCGCAGAGCCTAATGGATTTTTATTGGTGATATGGTAAGCCGCTAATACCAATTCCAGATCGTCAATCAAACTTTCGGCATAAGCGCCAAACCATAAGCCGAAAGATGATGGCATGGCTATTTGCAAATGCGTATAGCCTGGCAATAAAGTGGCTTTGTGCTTTTCGCTCAGACTGATAAGTAAATCGAATAATTTTTGTACAGATTCTACAACTTCTTGTAATTCATTACGGAAAAATAGTTTAAGATCTACCAGAACCTGATCATTACGCGAGCGGCCACTATGTATTTTTTTACCAGCCTCGCCAATTCGGAGGGTAAGCAGTAGCTCTACCTGCGAGTGAATATCTTCAACATGAGGTTCAATTTTAAAATTGCCGGCTAGTATATCAGCATATATTTTTTTCAGCTCTTGCTGGATAATGATTAGCTCTTCATGAGCTAATAGCCCAACACTTTGGAGCATTTCTGTATGGGCCAGCGATCCCATCACATCAAAAGCAGCCATTTGTTCATCAAATTCCCGGTCCCGGCCAACGGTAAAGTTTTCTACCAGTTCGTTAACGTTGGTAGTTTTTTGCCATAATTTGCTCATGAATGCAAAGATGCTATAAATTATTTATTTAGGTAAATGTTGTAATAAATACATAACACCAGATTTACACTAACGTGTTGTACGATTTAAAAAGGAAAGAAAAGTTTCATTACCTCGACGATGTAAAACACTTTGGATTAAATAATTGTAACTTAATAGGGTTAAAATGAGGAATTATTGATTCTAACTGATCACCTTTAAGGTCGCTTGTACGTACCGGGCTTTTTCAATAGCTTTTTCGCGGTCGGCATCAACAATGGTAACGTGGCCCATTTTGCGGAAGGGTTTTGTTAACGCCTTGCCGTAAAGGTGCACATATACGCCTTTGCATTTTAATACCTGCTCTAGGCCTTTATAAACTGCCGGCCCTTGGTAACCTGTTTCCCCCAATAGGTTTATCATTACAGCATGGTTAATATTGCCAGTATCACCTAATGGTTGGTTAAATATCGCACGTAAGTGCTGCTCAAATTGCGATACTATGTTACCTTCAATAGTTTGATGCCCGCTATTATGTGGCCTCGGTGCTACCTCATTCACCAATATTTTCCCACGCTTATCTAAAAACATCTCCACCGCAAGCAGCCCAACTATTTTAAGGCATTCCGCAATTTTTTTGGCTATATGTTCGGCTTCGGCTTGTACTTGGGCAGGCAGGGTAGATGGCGATATTAAAAACTCAACCAGATTAGCCTGTGGGTTAAACTCCATCTCAGCTACCGGAAAAGTGCTGATATCGCCCTTTTCGTTTCTGGCAACAATAACGGCTATTTCTTTATCAAAATCAATAAGTTCTTCAATCAGGCTGGGTTCGGTAAAGGCTTTATATAAATAACTTTCATCAACAACTTTATATACGCCCTTGCCATCATAACCATCGCGCCTGAGTTTCTGAATATATGGGAAACGGATAATACTTTCTCTTAATTGCTGTGGCGATGAGATGATCTGAAAATCGGCGGTTGGAATGTCGTTCTCCTTAAAAAACTGCTTCTGTAAACCTTTATCTTGTATTAATCGAATGATGCGGGGTTGTGGATAAACCAACACGCCCTCTTTTTCTAACTGTTCAAGCGCGTCAACATTTACCTTTTCAATCTCTATGGTTACCATGTCAACCTTTTTACCAAAGTTGTAAACCGTTTCGTAATCACTTAACGAACCTAAAACAAACTCATCACAAAACTTGCGGCATGGTGCTTCGCGGTCAGGGTCGAGCACCTTGATATTTACATTATAATTAATAGCCTGCTGTATCAGCATCCGGCCTAACTGACCACCGCCAAGTATGCCTAATTTTAAATCCCCGTAAAAAGCTTTCATTTTATTGATACAAGTTTAGGTCAAATCTTTGAAAAAGCCTAGATCATTTAACAAATTGACTGCTAATTAGCCTATAACCCTTATATTTGCACCGTTTTGCACACTTAACACATTTTTATGAAGACAAAAATAGCAGTAGCCAAAGGCGATGGGATAGGTCCGGAAATTATGGACGCCGTTCTGAGAATATTTAATGCCAATGATGTACAGCTTGATTATGAATTTGTTGAAATGGGAAAGTCATATTTTGATGCCGGGCATTCTACCGGGATGACGGACCAAGCCAAGGAGGCTATTGAAAAATATGGCATTCTGTTTAAGGGCCCAATGGAAACCCCGAAAGGCAAGGGGGTAAAAAGCATCAATGTTACCGCGCGCAAGGTATGGAACACTTATGCCAACCAGCGTGATTTTAAAACCTTAAACGGTGTTGAAACGGTTTTCTCGAAAGCGGGTATTAAAATTGACATGACGATAGTTCGTGAGAACATAGAAGATACTTACGGCGGTATTGAACATATGATAACCAATGATGTTGCTGTTGGCCGCAGAATCATAACCCGCCCAGGTTCGGCACAGGTTATCAAATACGCTTTTGAAATGGCGAAACGCAAGGGATATAAAAAAGTATTCTGCGGGCATAAAGCGAATATTATGAAACTGACCGATGGTTTGTTTCTGGAAACATTTTACGATATAGCCAAAAATTATCCTGAAATACAAGCATCAGATATTATAGTTGATGACCTGTGTATGAAACTGGTGAGCCATCCCGAGATCTTCCAGGTGTTGGTACTGCCTAACTTACAGGGCGATATTGTGTCTGATCTTTGCGCTGGCCTGATCGGTGGACTAGGCTTTGCTCCATCGGCTAACATTGGCGATAATATATCCATTTTTGAGGCCGTACACGGTACCGCGCCCGATATTGCTGGTAAAAATATTGCTAACCCTACGGCGTTACTATTATCAGGCATTTCAATGCTGCGTTATCTGGGCTTTACCGGCCATGCTGCCACCATTGAGAACGCTTTGCTCTATACACTTGAACAAGGCATACATACCGGCGATTTTGGTAACCGTTCAACCCCCTCGGCCAATACTACCGCATTCGCAGATGCTATTATAGCTAATTTAGGTAAGCACCCGGCTATTGGCGGCGCGTTTGCGCAACCAAATTTTGAATGCAAAACAAATATGGATTTTGAACCGGCAAAAAACAAAATGACCGAGTCGGAACCAAATGTTAAAACAGAGATAGCCGGTGTTGACCTTTTTGTTGAATCAACATTACAACCCAAAGAACTAGCCGAATTGGCCAAGACCAAGTTGAACGAAAAATTCCAGATCGTGATGTTATCAAACCGGGGCACGCAGGTTTGGCCAACCGGATCCATATACACCGAATTGGTGAATCAGTACCGCATCCGTTTCGAAAAAACACATACCACACTAACCCAAAAGGATGTACTGCATTTAGCTGCCGATATATCGGAAGTGGTAAGAGTATGCAGTGTAGAGTTTTTGATGATATTTGACGGTAAGTTGGGATACTCGCTGGCGCAGGGGCAATAGGTTTGACGAAGCCTGTAATTTGAATGATAGTACAAGGACTCCATCGCACTTTTGTATATTTTTAACATCATACAGCATAAATAGGCCTTAAAACTGATGGAAGAGCTAGTTAAACCCACCATCTCAAAAGAACCCCTTCCTTTTGGGTTTGTTGTGGGTGCTACTTGCTTGGGTTTTGTTGTGTCGCAATTAGATGTATCTATAGTAAACATTGCCCTTCCGCAAATATCGCGGTCATTCTCAGTAGGGGTTAGCACACTACAATGGATAGTGGATGCCTATACTATCGCCTTTGCCGTGTTGATGTTATCTGCAGGTGGTTTGAGTGACCTGGTGGGCTCAAAGCGTATTTTTCAGGTCGGGTTGGTTATATTCGGTATAGCCTCCATTGGTTGCGGCCTGGCGTGGAACCCACTCAGCCTGATCGGTTTCCGGGTGTTACAAGGCATTGGTTCGGCTACTATGATACCAAGTTCCTTATCAATTTTAAATCAGGCTTTTGCCCATGATAAAAAACAAAGGGCACGCGCTATTGCGCTGTGGACAGCCGCTGGTGGGGTATCTATAGCGGCAGGCCCTATTTTGGGTGGTTTACTCATCCATGCCTTTAACTGGAGGATGATATTTTATGTTAATATACCGATTTGCCTTATCGGGATATTACTCAGTATCCGGTTAAACGAGAGTGAGCGGCATCCTGATAAGGGGTTTGACATTGCAGGGCAAATAACCTGGATGCTGGCACTTACCGTGGTGATAGCCGCTATTATTGAATGGCATAGCTTAGGTTATAAAAACCCGCTGATATGGGGTGGGTTGGTATTTGGCGCCTTTATGATGTTACTGTTCTTTCGAATCCAAAAAAATGCCGAATTTCCCATTTTACCCTTTACTCTTTTTAAATCAGCTACCTTTAATGTGTTGATCTTATTAGGTGTAGTGCTCAATTATTCGTATTACGGTACTGTGTTTGTGTTGAGCTTGTATCTGCAAAATGTGTTGCATTATTCGTCGCTTAATGCTGGCCTAGCCTTTTTGCCATTAACAGCAGGGTTTATTATTTCTAACCTGATAAGTGGCAGGCTTATGGCGCATTACGGAATAAGGTTTCCTGTCTTACTTGGTTTGTTATTGGCTACGGCTGGTTTTGCCGGGCTGCAGATAGCCAATTTTACCACCCCTTATTGGCAATTATTTATTCCGTTTATCACTATTCCCCTTGGAATGGGGCTTGCTGTTCCGGCTATGACTACCGGGATATTAGCAAGTGTAACAAAAACCCTATCAGGAACAGCGTCTGCCCTGTTAAATACAACCAGGCAAGCGGCAGGGGCAATAGGCGTTGCCATATTTGGTGCGCTGGCTAATGGGGGAACGGAGGCTATTGTGCACGCTATAACTGTAAGCTCCATCATTTCTGTATTTTGCTTACTGGGTACAGGAGCATTCATTTTTAAATATTTATGTACAGTATAAGAGCGTATATATTAATTGAAATTAATTATTTATTTAGCTTGGTAGCGGTTAAGAAATAGCCGGTAAATAAATATTGTTTTATATTTATCCATAAAACAATTATTCCTTGTTCTATCAAGGAATAATTACTATTTTTAATTCGTAATGACTGAGCTGCAACCTTATATAATCGAAATTCCTGAATTACTTAGTAATAGGATAGCCAGACGGCTCATTTTTGAAATTGATGGCCTCAGTATCGAAAAACCATTGGGTTTTAGCACTCCTCAATTTATCCCTTTTGAAGATATAGTATCACTACGATCAGGTATAAAATGGATAAATGGATATTGGTTTACATTTGGCAGGCAATTTATTATTGAATTGAAGCATCAGGACGGTACTAAAACCAGTATAAAATTAAATAGCTATTATGGTATCCGGAGGCAAATCTATGATGAGGTTTGGTCAAATATAATTGATCATCTTTATAGTTATTACTTTGCCAGCCAGCTTGATCTTTATATTGAATTGCATAAACTTAATCAGATGTTTACTCTAGCTGGTATTAGGTTTCACCCAAATGGCATCAGTTGGGATAAAAATAATATTATGCCATGGAAACAGATCGCTTTAAGTAATTATAGAACCTATTTTGTTATTCACCGTAAGGATGATGTTAAACAAAATAAGAGCTTTAATTTTTTGAAAGATTGGGATGCGTATTTTCTACAGGCTATGCTTAAATATGTTGTAGAAGAGCATGAAAAAATATTTACCAGAGGTGCAATGGGCGGCAGTGGCGAATTGTAAGCTTTTTGAATAGACGAATTTGATTAAATAAACCCAAGAAAAAGTTTATCCTAGTATTTATATTGTTACTGATTATACTATAACAGAGCAAGGATGATAAAAAAAGCTTGTATCTGGATAACCAAATTTATAGCCAGCTTTGTAATATTACTGATGGTTTACATGCTAATGGCATGGTTGTTACCCCAAATAAAAGTAAATAACAACTTTACTGAAACACTAGGGGGTATCCCAGTTTATGTTTACTCCAACGGAGTGCATACTGATATTGTTGTACCTGTAAATACTATTTATAAGGATTGGCGTAAAGAGTTTATTCCCTCAACCTTCAAAGCTGTTGATACTACATTCAAATATGTAGAAATTGGATGGGGCGATAAAGCTTTTTACCTAAGTACTCCAACTTGGGCCGATCTTAAGGTTTCAACAGCGTTTAATGCACTTTTCTTTTTAGATAGCGCGGCGATGCATGTTACCTATGATAGGTATCCGCCTAAGATTGACGTTAATAGTTGCAAAAAAGTGATGATTAGCCCAACACAATACCAGGCTATGATTAGCTATATCCAAAAATCATTTGGTAGTAAAGTGGTATTAATCCCTAATCGCGGGTACGATTTAACCGATAATTTTTATCAGGCTACCGGGCATTACAGCTTTTTAAAAACTTGTAACGTATGGACGGGCGACGCATTAAAAACTGCTGGCATACGGCAGGGGATATGGACACCTTTTGAAGCTGGCGTAATAAAAGGCATTAGCAAATAACATTTCGGGAAGGCGACTTTAATATCCCTTTTGTGTTTTTTTATTGGTGCAATCAAACAGCTGATGACCAAGGTGACTGCCACCTATCCAATTTTGCAATCAATAGTTTTCTAATATAACCAGCACAGTAAAAAATGCATCATATATCAATCTTAATTCTCCCGGATCAGTAATTCCATCTTCAATATTAAGTTCTAAAAAGTATTGTTCAATGTCGCTGTCATTTGCCGTATGATGCCTGATGCCAAAGTCGAAGTTTTCCATTCTTTCAAATACGGCTCTCACTTTACTGTCTTCAAAAAGGCTTTTCGTTCTAGTTTCATCATTAGTTTTGATAACCAGGCGCCGGTCAAATTCAGGATACCCAATCTCCACATCCTGCATCCCAAAAAACTTTCCTATATCATCAATAAAGTCATCTTCGTGCAGTGCAAATCTAAAATCATGATGATCTGGCAACGCTGCGATAAAAGTAGTGGTTGCCATACCCCCTTCAAAGCCTCCTCCCAGGTCAATATCAATGGCGAGTTTAATTTTGTGGTTAGCCTGGTTTATTAAAGCGTAGTATTCAAATACTTCGGCATTAGAATTTATATCAACAGTTAATTGTTGCCATATTTCATCTGCTGTGTTTCCGGTAAATGTTTTAAAGGATTCCATAAATAGGATACAATAAGGTATATAAATATAGTAACCTTAAATTGGGTGTTATGTTTCATTTTGGCTGTATTCTGTTTGAATTTAATTATTGTAATCAATGGTTAAATATTTAATCAAAAAGAAAACAAAAATATCAATATTGTCTTTATTATAGTATCAAATTACAATACTATGGAAACTGTAAAAGAAATAATCAACGATTTAAAAGACTTAGTGTCAATTGTTAATGATGGTAAAGAAGGATACCAATCTGCAGCGGAAGCTACTGAATCAGCCGAATTGAAAACTGTATTCATGAAATATGCAGCACAGCGTGATATGTACGCTACAGAACTAAAGGCTCATATTTTGGCTCACGGAGGCCAATCTGAAAATGAGAGCGGCGGTATTGTAGGTGCTTTTCACCGTACATGGCTCAATATACGCCAGGCATTGAGTAGTAAGGAAGATGCCGCGATATTGGATTCGATTGTTACAGGCGAAGAAGCTGCTATTGATAAATATGAAGAGTACATAGCAGATTATACTGATCACGCTGATCACATCACTTTATTAACTAATCAGTGTGATGGCATAAGAGAAGCTTTAGCTGCGATCAGAGCTTTACGGTCAACAATTAATTCATAACGGGGGAAGGTGTGTTAATTATAGATGAGGCATTGCTCAAATGGGCAATGCCTTTTTTGTAACAATTATTAGCTATCTTGTCTAACGGAAAACAAATAATTAAAATACCTGTAATACTAAATACACTTGCTCCAATTATGAAAATCACTAACATTTTATTAGCTACTTTGTCAGTATTGTTTGCTGTATTTGCCTTGCCATCATGTAACATAGTTTGCCAAAAAGGTTCGGGTAGGCAAATTGTTGAAAAGCGGAATGTTGGAATATTTTCAAAGTTGGATATTGCGGGCGATTATAAGGTTATTATAAAACAGGATACGAGTGCTTCGGTTACCATTACCGCCGATGATAACCTGATGAAATATATTAAGACTAACTTAAGCGGTGATAAGCTAACTATTCACACTTCAAAAAATGTGTGCAGTTCGGGTCAGTTTATATTAAACATTAGCTTGCGCGATCTGAGTGTCATTAAAGCAAGTGGCTCTATAGATGTAGTATCAAATGGTAAACTAACTACTCAGGATATAGAACTCCAATTATCCGGATCCACAAAAGTAACTTTGGACTTAAACGCTAAAAATTTAACCACCCGTAGCAGCGGCTCTACAGAGCTTAATTTAACAGGTCAGGCTACATCACATGCGATAGAGACCAGTGGTTCTAGTCAATTAAACGCCTTGAATTTTGTGGTATCGAAATATCAGATCAGTACAAGTGGATCAAGCGAATGCAAGATAAATGTTTTGAATGATTTGAGTGTGAACAGCAGTGGTTCATCAGACGTTCAATATCGCGGCAACCCCTCTAACATCAACAACAATAAATCAGGATCATCCTCCCTAAACAAGATCAATTAATTGTTTTTCTTGATTTTTTGAGTTATTTGTATTTTCATAACACCAAGTCGGGTATGCAAACTGGCGGCAGTTTAGCATGTTTGAAATTTTAGTACGACCCTAACCGAATGGCTTCATTTGTGGCGAGAATTTAACAGCCTGGCCTTAATTCAATATCTTAGCCAACAAAATGAAAAAATGTATATTTAACTGGAGTGGTGGTAAAGATAGTGCGCTGGCTTTATACCATTGCCTGCAAAATCCTGATCTGGAAATAAAATACCTGATAACTACCGTTAACGACGCGCTTAACCGCATATCTATGCATGGTGTTAGAGAAGAATTGCTTATTCAACAGGCTGTAAATATCGGAATACCACTCTATCAGATTCGCCTGCCCGAAATGCCGGGTATGGCAGAATATGATGATATAATGCGATTTCACCTGAATAAATTTAGTAGTGAAGGTATAACGCATAGTATTTTCGGAGATATATTTTTAGAAGATCTTAAAAAATATCGCGACGAACAGTTGGCCGAAGTTGGTATGACAGGTATTTACCCGCTTTGGAAACGCGATACACATGAATTGATAAAGGAGTTTTTAAGTTTAGGCTTTGGCACTGTAATAGCCTGTACACGTGCTAATCTGGAGGGTTTTGTTGGCAGGGAGATTACGCCTGAATTAATTGACACTTTACCTGCCGACGTGGATGTATGTGGTGAGAACGGTGAGTTTCATACGTTTGTGTTTAAGGGACCCATATTTAAACAACCAATAGCATATCAAACAGGCGAAAAAGTGTTTAAAGAATACGCCGCACCTAAGAGCGATAATGATACCTGCTTTTCGTCAGCACCGTTAAAGGCCGTATCAGGCTTTTGGTATTGCGATTTGCTTTCTATCGATTAATATACTCCACCATATGGTAATTACCGTAAGCTTTGTTGATGCTTACTTTGCTCACGGAGCTATAATCAATCTGAACCTGGAATGCGCGGTTGAGGGGCATACTTAAAATGGCTGCTAAAATAGAGCGGATTACTCCCCCATGTGTTATAATGGCTATCTTGTCCAAAGGCATAGTTTCCATTTCTTTCCAGAAGGCGGTACAACGTTCGTGTAGCAGCGCAAAGCTTTCGCCCCCTGGCACCTGGTAATGTACATAGTCGGCCATCCACGCGTTGAGTATGGTTTGATCAATGATATCCCACGGTTGTTGTTCCCACTTTCCAAAATTCATTTCGGCAAGGCGGATATCAGTTTTAAAATTGCTAGCTGATAATGCCCCGGTTAGTTGCGTACAGCGTTTAAACGGGCTGGAAAAAAATTGGGCACCGTTCAATTCTGATCCTAGCTTTTGTTTAAGTTCCTCAAAATGCTGTTCCCAATTTGCTGATAGTGCTATGTTTGATTGCCCGTAACAAAGTTTATCAGGGTTATACACAGCGGTATGGCGAATGAGGTAGATTTGCATGGATATGTAAGAAAGTTAAATGGGGATTATACAGTGTATTTAACCAATATAAGTAAACTTAAATAAAACACTACTTCGGATACCTGCTGAACCGCGCCCAAGCAATCACCCGTATAGCCTCCTATCCATTTTTTAAAGTAACGCGATAAATACCAGCGAACGATAAGCAAGGGCATTAAGGTTAATATTATGAACGGATTTTGAAACAGGGTCAATGGTGCCAAACCAAATAGCGTCGCGAAAGCTAATTCGCCCACGCTCATTTTGGTTGCCAGTGGTTTTGACTTGCTGGTATCATCGTCTCTGGCATAGGTATCTGTATAGATAAGAGACACCGCATTTAAACGGCTTATGGCATGCCCGGCAATAATGGCTATCACCATTACTGGCATAGAGAAATACCTCAATAAACACCATTTTAAAAGCAAAATTAATATTAACCCTACAACACCATAGGTGCCTAAGCGCGAATCCTTCATAATGAGTAATATCTTCTCTTTGGTCCAGCCGCCGCCAAAGCCATCGCATACATCGGCAAATCCATCTTCGTGGAAAGCCCCGGTAGTAAGGATAGAAGCAATTATACTTAGTAATAATGCTATCTCGACCGGGAGTATTAATTGGCATAGCCAAAATATTAAAGCACTAATACAACCCACCAATATGCCTACTACCGGGAAGTATTTCGACGATTTATTAAGATATTCCTCCGAATGATCCGTCCACCGCGGGCAAGGAATACGGGTGAAGAACATCAGGGCAGTAAAGAATATGCGGATCTCTTTTTTCATTGTTTAATGTTGGGTTCAGTATATCTTGCACTGTAATGAATAATGTTTTTATATGGTTTTATTCCTTACTACTTACACCTGCTGATTCAAAGCTAGCCATTTCATTCAAAAAGTTTACTGCCGCATCAACTATTGGGTAAGCTATTGCTGCACCGGTACCTTCGCCAAGGCGCATACCTAAAGTAAGCAGGGGCGATAGATTTAAATATTCCAGCAATAACCGGTGGCCATTTTCGCCGGATTGATGGCAAGCGATGGTATAATCTTTAATTTCGGGATGAAGCTTAGATGCTGCCAAATAGGCAGTACTTGCAATAAAGCCATCCAATAAAATAATCATCTTATTTTCAGCAGCCTGTAACATGGCGCCGCACATCATGGTTATTTCAAAGCCCGAAACTGCTTCCATAATTTGTTGCCAGTTGGTTAACCTACCATGATGTTCGGTTACCTTTTTCAGGATATTTAATTTTTTATCAAGCCCGGCATCATCAAGCCCGGTGCCGCGGCCTGTTGACTCGGCCAGGGATATTCCGGTAAAGTAATGCATCAGTAAAGAAGCTGATGACGTGTTGCCAATTCCCATTTCGCCAAAGGCAATTATGTTGCAACCTTGTTGATGCAAATCGTTCACAATACCAGCTCCATTTGCGACACATTCTTCTATTTCGGTGGTGGTCATAGCGGCCTGGTTCAGGCAGCTTTTAGTGCCCTTGTTTACCTTTAAATTTATCAGATTTGGAAGGTTATCAAAATCATGATTTACACCTGCGTCAATCACTTTAATGTCGAGCCCATTTGTACGGGCAAACACATTAATAGCTGCGCCACCATTTAAAAAGTTTAATACCATTTGGTAGGTAACTTCTTGGGGGTAGGGGCTAACCCCTTCCAAAGCTAATCCATGATCGCCCGCAAAAACAACAACTGTAGGTTGCGATAAAATAGGAGATAGGCTTTGTTGAATTATGCCTATTTGCTCGGCTAAAAGCTCCAATTTTCCTAGAGCCCCCGGTGGTTTGGTTTTAAAATTTATTTTGTTTTGTAACGATTGTTTTATAGCTTGGTGAGGTGCTTTAATAGTAAATAATTGCATTTTTAGGATGATTGAGGTGGCAGAATATAATTTTGTTATGTTTTATAAAATATTGTTATTCAATTTATTTGTATAGTTTATTTAAACTATTTAATTATATAATATAATGTACCCATCGTGTTAGTTGTGTAACTTGCCAAATTTAATTTTGTTTGATGATTTTTTTTAATATAAATCATTGTTAATTAGGTTATTGTAATTATTAATTGATTAATAATTATATCGATTATAGGTTTCTTTAAAATCCTTGCGCATTTCTATAAATCTGATAGCTACGGTACTCAAAAATGTTTCATCAAGCAGTTCAAAAACACTATCCACACCGTTTGTCAAATCCATTTCGGCTACCTTATAGGTTTGCTCCAGTGAGCCTTGTTCGAGTTTAACTATGTATTTTTGATTCATCATCATAATGGTAACCTTGAATTCGGGATGTGGTAGTTCGGCAATTATTCTCATGGTGTAGTTTTGTTAAGCAAGTCTTTTAATGGGTTTCTTCCGTTAATGGTTCCCCATGTTTCTATAGGTTTAAAGCGGGCAAAAAGTTCTTCTTTGTACCAGTTTTCGTCGCGTGTTTTTTTGATGACTTCGGCATGTTTTACTGACCCATAGGCAAAGCTTTTCACATGCTCCGCACTGTCCCAAATTGAGAAGGTCGCTTGCCTGTAAACGGGCGCTTCACCAATGCCAATCGAGGTGATGTATCCCGGTGCTATAGTCATGGTTTCAGCAACCTCATCCACATGCGACCAGAAGTTTTTTATGCGATTCATTCGGATGGTGGCACGGGTAAGCACTGCAATAGGCCCGTCGTAATCGGTAGCATATGGTTTACCAAATGGCTCTTTACCGTCCCATTTACCGTGGCTTTGTAAGGGCTCGCATAAAATGGTAAAACGCTCATAAGTTAATGTATTCCACCATCGGGAAACTAATGAGGTTTGTCGGAATTGTTCGTAGTCTTCCCGCCTATTCCATACGGCTAAAAGGCCCCATTGTTGCCAGTCGGGTGTTAAGTCGAACGTGCCATTATGTCCGCATCCCAATAGTTTCCAAAAAGTACAACCCTTTTGCATAGCCATAGGTAACCGATGAACAGCCATAGCCAATAAAGCGAATGGAACAAATATTTTTCGGTAGCGAACTATGGTTAGGCTAACTATCATTTAAGCGAAATAAAAGATTATTTATGATATAACTGGTAGTGAAATATAAACAGGGTTGGTAACAGCGTCCAAAAATACTGTATTACATTGAATTACAATAGAAACATAATATAGACATTTACATGTCTATATTATGTTTCTGAGGTGTTAGAAACGTTATGAGCGTTAAATGGATTTTTAAGTTTCTCAAGAAGATAGTGCCTCGCTTGAATACTTCAGCAATGATGATCGGCAATATTACAATAGCCAAAAAATTAACCTATCAGATTAATAGAATGTAGATGCGTTCCGATTTTTTATTCCTATAAAAAAACTAATATTTAATCATGATGCGTATTGGCATTATTCAGAAGATTTAGTTACCTGTTTTTTTAGCATGGCAAGTATTTAAACCAGTCAAGGAATAGAGCGGGCAGAAACTTACAAGGCTGGTTAAAACGAATACCGCAGCCAAAACAAGCAAAACTATACCCAAGGTTCCGGTAATAGTATTGGTAAAGTATAAAACTGCAAATATTGCAGCCAAAATAAACCGAATGACGCGGTCGGTGTTTCCCATGTTTGTTTTCATAGCATTAAATATTGATGGTAAGTAAAAAGTTAATTATTTGATTTATAACTACTACATAACAAAAGTAGATCTTTTGGAGAGAGATAATATTGATGCTCAACACTTAAGGGAATGATATAAATCACAACTAAACGTAATTGAAGGTGCAGTGTGCCTTAGCTTTAGCCTTTTTTTATTGCTTCCAATCTTCGCTATTTGTTCTATACACAGCATTATTTTTAACAGCCAGCCTTTTACGCCACTTTATCCCTTCATACCATACCACAGATAAGAAACCAATGCTACTGCTTATTGCCAATTGGAGCACGCTCAACGATTCAAATCCAAAGAAATTTGCCAGAGGTTTTACATAAATAAGTAGTACGGATACAACGATTGTGATAAGAATGATCAGTAAAACCAAGTTATTTTTATACCTAATGGTAGTGATCAATGAATAATAAAATGATCGGTTTACTAAAGTAAGCGATATGTTAGCAGCTATCAAGGTATTGAAAACCATTGTGCGGGTATGGGCCTCATTAAAGCCTTGATAAACCCCATATTGATAAGCGACTAAAGTACCCACGGTTATCATTAATCCCTGTAAAACGCTAGTTGTTAATTCCTTTCGATTAAAAAAAGTAGTCGTAAATGGCCTCGGTTTTTGAAGCATCGTATTTTCTTCCATGGGTTCATTTTCATAAATAATGGAACAAGTAGGCCCCATAATCAATTCCAGAAAAATGATATGTACCGGCGAAAAAATATTGGGATAAACCCATCCCAAAGCCAGAGGAATAAAGACAGTTAAAATGATAGGTAAATGTATGGAAATGATATATTGGATGGCTTTTTTCAGATTGGTATAGATTCTTCTGCCCATGGCAATCGCATTCACCATTTTAGACAGATCATCTTCCAGCAAGATAAGCGACGCCGCCTGTTTGGCAATTTCAGTACCTTTTTTACCCATCGCAATCCCTATATGGGCTGCTTTCAAGGCTGGTCCATCATTCACGCCATCCCCGGTCATGGCTACAATCTGATTATTGGCTTTAAGAGCGTTAATAATCTTCAATTTAGCATCCGGGAACATCCGGATAAAAACATTTATATTTTCAACTTTTACCTGCAGTTCCTTATCAGATAATTGCATTAGTTCCTTACCGCTGATACATTTGTCAAACCCTTTAAATTCAATTTTCCGGGCAACAGCTTCGGTAGTTGCAGCGTTATCACCGGTTACTATTTTAACAGCAATGCCGGCGTTGTAGAATTGTTGCAGTACGGATTTGATATTCTTTTTTGGTGGATCATAAAAAGCAATCAATCCTTTAAATATACATTGGAATTCCTGCTGAGTAGCCGGAAAATTGGTACCTGTAAAATTCACTTCTCCAACACCTAATATGCGGTAGCCATCCGCAGCCAATGTTTTAATAGCTTTTTCTATTTGCTGTTTCTCAGCATTGGTTAGCTCGGAAATTTCTATCAATGCCTCCGGAGCACCTTTCATCGCAATAATTCGCCTGCTATCTTTATTTTCAAATAAATGGGTCATCATGGGCGGCTTGCCGTTTAAAGGATACTCGTGGATCATTTTAAAATTCGCCCTTTCATCTTTTATTCCCATTCCTGAATAGGAATCGTGTAATGCAATTTCCATCGGATCGAAAGGTATAGGCTCACTTGCCCACATAGCTAACGTAATAAGCTCTTTTGAATCGTTACTTAAAGGCTTGTCAGCATTGGAGATTTTTTGATCGCTTAGTAAAAAAATGCGTGCTAAACTCATTTTATTCTCCGTGAGTGTCCCTGTTTTATCTGTGCAGATTATTGAGGCGCTGCCAAGTGTTTCAACAGTCTTCATTTGTTTAACTACAATACCCATTTTCATTAAACGCCAGGCACCTAAAGCCATAAATGTGGTGAATGCTACCGGGATTTCTTCTGGCAGGATACTCATCGCAAGTGTAAGTGCCTTAATAAGGCTATCTGATAAATTATAAGAATGAAAATAGTTAATAGCCCATACAATGCAAAAAACAAATGCCCCTGCAATTACCATTTTTTTAACAAAATTGTTAATTTGTATTTCTAAAGGGGTCTTTTCTTCGGTAATATTTTTAAGGCTTTCGCCGATTTTACCAAGGCGGGTGTTATTGCCAATAGCGGTTATCGTTGCGATGGCCAATCCGCTTGCAACCGTTGTACCATGAAAAATTAAATTATCTTCTTTAAACGAGTCTTTATATACAGATAATGATTCACCTGTAAGAATAGATTCGTTTACAGAAAAATCATTGGATTGAACAATTTTACCATCAGCAGTAATAGATGCGCCCTCTTCAATCATCAGGCTGTCACCCATTACCAGATCAATACTTTTTATTTCTTCAACCCGACCATTTCTGATCACCTTACAAAAAGGGTGGGTAAACACTTTGAGTTTTTCGATCGCATTGCGGCTTCTGGAATCCTGAATTAAGGAGATTGTGGCTACCAATACAATCGCCGCAGCTAAGAAAATAGCGTCACCCGTTTTTCCGCTGATAAGATAAATAAGCGAAGTTACCAACAACAAAACAACCATGGGGTCTTTTATCAGGCTTTTTACAGCATCAATTATCCCATTTTCCTTTTTAAAAGAAATACTGTTTGAACCATACCTCTCCCTGGCTTCAATTACCTGCTCATTTGTTAATCCTTTTACATTGGAGTTATTTACGTGCATACATCCGATCTGAATGAGTTACTATTACTGTAGGTATTGGTATATAATACTGGGTTTGCATTTATTTATCTCATACGGAATAGTCAATATCGTAATGTAAGGATTGTTCAATACTCTGGTATATAAGCCCAAAGTCCTTTTTAGTAATG
Source organism: Mucilaginibacter sp. (assembly GCA_025352225.1). Lineage (GTDB taxonomy): Bacteria > Bacteroidota > Bacteroidia > Sphingobacteriales > Sphingobacteriaceae > Mucilaginibacter. The sequence goes on from JANXTT010000023.1 coordinate 22,836, forward strand.
ATATTTTTTATCCACTTTTAGAAAAAGTTTAGAATTATAACCCTTTTTTATTTAAACCGGGAATAAAAAGCTTTGTATAGCATTTCTCTGTGGTTTGGATGCGCAATTTCGATCAGCGCGCGCGCGCGTTGTTTTAAATTTTTGCCAAACAAGTTTACAACACCGTATTCTGTAACTACCCAGTGTACATTCCCCCGGGTAGTTACCACGCCGGCACCCTCCTTTAAAAAGGGAACAATACGGCTGATGCCCTTGCTTGTTTGCGAAGGTAAAGCAATGATAGGCTTGCCACCTTCCGACAAAGAGGCTCCCCGGATAAAATCCATCTGGCCGCCGATACCTGAATACTGGTAGGTGCCAATAGAATCCGAGCATACCTGACCGGTCAGGTCGATCTCTATCGCGCTGTTGATAGCTGTAACTTTAGGATTCTGCCGGATCATGCTGGTGTCATTCACATAGCTGATGTCCATTACCCTTACACCTGGATTGTCATCAACGAAATCGTAGAGCTTACGGGTTCCGGTGATAAATGCCGTAACCGATTTGCCGGTATTCAGCTTTTTCTGACTATTGTTGATGATTCCACTTTCGATAAGCGGAATAATGCCATCTGAAAACATTTCGGTATGCACCCCCAAATTCTGATGGCTTGTCAGGTTTTTTAAAACCTGATCAGGTATACTGCCGATCCCTAATTGCAGGGTGGCACCATCTTCCACTAAGGATGCTATATGGTAACCTATCTTTTCAACCGCGTCACTGACATCGGAGGCATAGTCAACCTCAGGGAGGGCTGCTTTTTGCCAAACAAGCGCGTCAATTGTTTGCATCGAAATAAAACTATTGCCATGCGTACGGGGCATTAAAGGATTCACCTGCGCGATAACATACTTAGCCGTATCAACCGCGGCTCTTGCGATATCTACTGAAGTACCCAGCGAGCAATAACCATGAACATCCGGCGGAGATACCTGTATCAAAGCCACGTCAATAGGCAAAATATTTTTTCGGAATAACTGAGGGATCTCACTTAAAAATATGGGCACATAATCACCGTCATCACTATTAACCACGTCCCTGGTAGCTGCCGAAACAAAAAGAGAATTAAAGAAGAAAGATTTTCGATGTTCGGGGTTATTAAAAGTAACGTCGCCCAGGGTAGTAATACTAACCAGTTCAACTTTAGTCAATTCCTTGTGCCTGTTTTGCATCGCATGCACAAGGCATACTGGTGTTGCGGCACTGCCATGTATAAATACCCGGTCTCCGGACTTGATGGTTTTTACCGCTTCCTCCGCCGTGATATATACAGGATCAGACATCTTGTTCCGCCTGATTGGAGATTTTTTTCCACATCACCTCTTCTGCTAAAGAAAAAATGCTTTTTTTAAGCAGTTTGGCAGCGTCGAACAAACTAGACATGTCATTTTCAAGTGTGGTATGTTTTTCAATCAAACTAAGGCCAATCTTCTTTGCAGGGTCGCTCACATAGGGCTCCATAAATTTTAAATAATCCGTCACTCTTGCGGTAATTTTAAGGCTCTCCCTCTCCAACTGGTCAAGCATCATAGCATAACCGTCCAGCTTTGTTCCAATTCTAACACCTTGACCCTGAACAAAATATTTACGGATCACATCTTTAAAAAAACGAAGTTCATCAGATATAAAATCTATATCTGATAGCCAGTGCTTGCTTGCTAAATAAAGTTCCTGTAATTCCAGTTCGAGTGCTGTGTCTTCTTCTGTTTTCATGTCAATTATTTTAATGTAAATCTGCTCAATCCCTGCAGGCAAAAGAATGATGGGGATCATATTTTTGAATGACTTTCATTTAGGGGATTTAGCGACATATGCTCAAGAAAATTTTTTACCCGGCGGTGTCATTTTAGGGTTATTATTAATCATAGCTTTGTTTTTTATACAAAAGTACACGCATAACAGATGGCCAAAGTTTCAAATCCTGATATTTCATTTAAACAACGCCTTTATGCTTTAAAAAATCTGCCTGAGTTCTTCAAGCTGGTATGGCTAAGCAGCCCGTGGAAAACTTCCATTAGTTTTTTTCTGCGCATTGTTCGTTCGGCTATGCCGGTTGCCTTGCTGTATGTAGGAAAGCTAATTATTGACCAGGTAGTGCAACTAAACCATCATACTGCTGGCGGCGATCAGCAGGAGTTATGGAAATTAGTTATAATAGAGTTTGGGTTAGCTGTTTTAACAGACGGGCTGAACAGGATGATAAATTTGCTGGATAGCTTATTGGGCGATCTTTTTTCAAATTATACTTCTATGCGCATTATGCGCCATGCTACAACACTTGATCTGGATCAGTTTGAAGATTCTGTTTTTTATGATAAACTGGAACGTGCCAGGCAACAAACAGTAGGAAGAACGGTATTATTATCACAAGTGATGAGCCAGATACAAGATTTTATATCTATGGCGTTTTTGATTACCGGGTTATTGGCCTTTAATCCCTGGCTAATATTGCTTCTGTTGATCGCCATTATTCCGGCATTTTTAGGGGAGTCTTATTTTAATAGTCAGAATTACGCTTTAACACGCAGCCAAACGCCCGAAAGGCGCGAACTGGATTACGTCCGCTATTTAGGTGCCAGTGATGAAACTGCTAAAGAAGTTAAAATATTTGGTTTGGCTGATTTTATTATCAACCGGTTCAAAACCCTTTCGGATAAATTCTATTCCGATAACCGCAAATTGGCTGTCAAACGCTCTGCATGGGGAACGTTCTTTTCCATTTTGGGCAGTATGGGATATTACGTGGCCTATGGTTTTATAATTTATCAAACCATAAATGGTAAAACATCAGTCGGCAGCCTTACTTTTCTAGCTGGATCTTTCAGGCAGCTAAGCAGTTTGATGGAAAACATGCTGACCCGCTTTACTACCGTATCTCAGGGAGCGATTTACCTCAATGATTTTTTAGATTTTTTCGAGATCAAACCCAAAATAACCGTCGCTGAGAAACCCTTGCTATTTCCAAATCCGATAAGGATAGGCTTCACATTTGAGAATGTGGGCTTTCAGTACCATAATTCGACAATGTGGGCTAACCGGCATTTGAATTTTAGTTTGCATCCGGGTGAAAAACTAGCCTTGGTTGGTGAGAACGGTGCTGGTAAAACCACCTTGGTTAAGTTACTGGCCCGGCTTTACGATCCTACCGAAGGGCGTATTTTATTAGATGGAAACGACCTTAAAGCATACTCTATTGATGACCTCCGCTTAAATTTAGGTATCATCTTTCAGGACTATCTGCGTTATCAAATGACCTTTTCACAAAATATCGCTGTCGGAAACATCAGCGAAATACACAATAAAGCTTTGATTAAAAAGGCGGCTATGGAAAGCCTGGCTGATGCTTTGGCTGAAAAACTGCCAAATAATTACGACCAATGGTTGGGTAGGCGGTTCAACGATGGTGTAGAATTATCTGGAGGCGAATGGCAAAAGGTTGCTTTAGCCCGCGCTTACATGAAAGACGCTCAGGTGCTTATTCTGGATGAGCCCACAGCGGCATTAGATGCGAGGGCAGAATACGAGGTATTTCAGCGGTTTGCTGAATTGACAAAAGGAAAATCAGCGGTATTGATCTCACATCGTTTTTCCACCGCACGGTTGGCGGACAGGATACTGGTATTGGAAAAAGGGGTTGTCCTTGAAATTGGAACACATGCAGAATTGTTGGATAAGCAGGGACGTTATGCGGAATTGTTCCAATTGCAGGCGATGGGTTACCAGTAACTAGTTTATTACTGTCTGTAAATCGCCTGTTTGCCTTAGGTGATAATCGGCACGGAAATAACAAACAAAATACTCAAATTTAATTATATAACCGGGTTAACTTTATTGTCATACGTTCCATTTTTAATCATATCGTTTATTGATGCCAGAATTTGTTCTGTACTTACCCAAAAAGTTATATTATGAAACTGTTCATTACAGGCCGGGCATTTTGATGCTGAAAAGCTGTCAGACAGGCTAATCAATTCATTTGAACAATTTGGGCATAATGGTTTTAGATCCGTTATTTCGTATTTTTTAGTACTTGGATGTATTTCGTATGCCCAGCTCCATGTCCAGTTTCCAAATTTATGTGAAGTGAAATTCAACCAGTCGGGCTGCGAATTATCAGACTTTTCTGATCTTTTAGTTATAAACTTTTCAACAAGCTTATAACATAACGAAATTAATCCTTTACTAGCTTTCATATAAATATATACTTATACCCATTATAACGGGTATAAAACTTTTAGGTTGTTAACTGCAATGTTTAATAATGGGTTACTCTTCTCTACACTATAATAAACATTGCTGTAGCTAAAATAGGTATAAATTACATACTTGCAACAAAACTTTTTTCCGCTTCGTATACACCTGTAATTAATATCATTAACTATCTCCTGATTATATTTTTAAAAACGATAATAGATGGTTTGGTTATGATGCAAATTTTAAATTCAACAATTAACAGGCAGCAGATTAATTAAGTAATATAAGTTATGAACAAAAATTCATCAAAAACCATCAACGTTTACTTAACATTAGATCAATTAGTGATTAAGGGGTACTTTAATAAACACGATCCTGCTCCAATATATAAGCGACAGTTGAGCCATGAGTTTGCCCAATACATCATGGAGAATGTAGAATCGGCCAAAAGGTACGATGTTATATTCTATAAATTTAAATGCGCAAACGAAATTGATAAGCAATACGCAGACCCTATGATGTATGCCATCCGTAGGCATTTTTCTGATATCAAGAACGAAAAAACAAAGGATTTTAAAAAGTATAAACGCCGTAATGTGGCCTTACTACTTATCAGTACTATTATAGTGATGCTTTTCCACTTTTTAATACCATTGATATTAACTTCTGCACAGGGTATTAGTGCAGTAGTTAGTAATAGCCTGGATGTGTTTTCGTGGGTGATTTTATGGCACCCCATTGATGAACTTATTTTTAACTGGAACCCGCATTTAAAAGAAATATGTTTATTGAATAAGCTTGCAACTGCTGAGTTAATAATAATGGAAAATGAAAAAAAGGTTAATGCTGATAATGTTTTTAGGGTTGTGGCATAATATATACGCTCAATCTAAGGTAACGTTGCAGCAGTATTATTATAGAGGGCAACAAATGCCGTTTAATTTTATGCCAATAGTAAGTTACCAGGCCGAAACCAAATGGTACTTGGAGAGCCGTTATAATTACGAAGCAAAAAATGCAGCTTCTTTATATATAGGTAAAGCTTTTGAGGGTACTGCTCCGTTCTCTTATTCTGTTACTCCGCTTGTTGGATTAGTATTGGGCGATTTTAATGGCGGTTCGGCAGGTGCAAATATTTCGTTTGATTATAAAAGGCTTTCTTTTTCATCTCAAGCGCAATATACTTTTTCGGTAGAAGATAAAACTAACAATTATAGCTATAGCTGGTCTGATCTCACTTTCCGGGCAAATAAATGGCTGTCTGCTGGGGTTTCATTACAACAAACCAATATTTATCAAACAACCGGAAAATTTGAAAAAGGGTTAATTATTAAACCTCAATATAAAAAATTCACGTTTCCGCTATATATTTTTAATCCAACATCCAACGAAAGATATTTTGTATTAGGTGTAAACTTTGAAATGGAAGTAAAAAATTAACCATAAAAATAATTGAACTATTAATATCAATATTATGAACACTGGATATGTACTAAATATTATAACAGGGAATTTAACCCCTGTAGCGTTTTATTTAACATGGTGGTTTCACCTGCTTATCATGCTTGTTGTAATAGGGTGGGGATACTTTTATCATCGCTCCAAAACAGGGGCGCTCAATCATGAAATGGCCGAATTGGAGAGCCAGTTACATCAGCGTTCGGAGTTACTAACTTATTCAAAGCGTAATGAACAAATAGCACGCGAGGATGCACAAAATGCCAATACAAACAAAAGCTTATTACTATCGCAAATTAGCCATGATATACGTACACCCATGACGAATGTAATGGGCATGGCTTCTTTATTAACAGAAACAGAGCTTAATGCCGAGCAGCAAGAATACGCTACAACGATACTACAATCCGGAGAAAGTTTACTTGGATTGATTAATGATATTTTAATGAAAGATATCCTGGAGTATTCAAAGGTTGAAACCGGCAAAGAGCTGGACTTTAAGGAGTTTGATATTCGTAACAGCATTGAAGAAGTTTTAGATGTTTTTGCGGCAAAGGCAGCACTTTCAGGCCTGGATCTTATATACGATATCGAAAGTAAAATACCGGCTCAAATTGTTGGAGATAACCAAAGGCTTCGTCAGATATTAATGAACCTGGTTGAAAACTCACTCAAATTTACGCATCATGGCGAAATATTTATAGAGGTGCAGTTTATAGAAGCTGTAGGCGATAGCCATATTAAATTGGAATTTGAAGTGCGCGATACTGGAGTCGGGATATCCGCTGTAAATGTTCGACAGTTATCAAAGGAGCTAATGCAATCGGCTCAAACATTACAGGCAAATGGAGTTGCTGGTGTGGGGCTTATTATTTGTAAAAATTTATTAGCATTAATGGGTGGTACAATTAGTGTTGACAGTATAGAGAATGAAGGAACATCGTTTAGGTTTACGATGTCAGTACGCACAAATGTGCAGCCATTGCGCGCGCCAATTAGCGCTGAAATTGAAAGAAAGAAAATTTTGATTGTAGATGATAACGCTACTGTAAGGACTGTACTTAAAAAACAGCTGGACCAGTGGAAACTAGCGGTAACAATTGCAGATTCTGGCGCGCATGCTTTAAGTTTACTCGAAGCTAATTCAGGATTTGACCTTGTACTCACAGATTACCAGATGCCAGAAATGGATGGAATTACCCTGGCCGAAACTTTGAAACGGTTATATCCACAAATGCCAATAATCCTTTTAAATAAAATTGGGGATGAAACATTTAGAAAACAGCCCGAACTGTTTAGTGCTGTGGTGAATAAACCTGTCAGGCAGCATGTTTTAAGCGAGCAGATGTTTTCATTGCTACGTCAGGGCGGTAAGGTTGTATCCATTAATGATAATAAACAAAAACTTTCCGTTGATTTTGCTAAGCAATACCCGTTAACTATTTTGATTGCTGAAGATAATTTAATGAACCAAAAGATAGTTACCAAAGTTTTAACCAAACTTGGCTACGAGCCGCATGTTACAAATAATGGTAAAGAAGTATTAGAAGAAGTAAGTAATACCTTTTACGATTTGATACTTATGGACGTTCAAATGCCTGAAATGGATGGCTTAGAGGCTACCAAAATGATACGTGTATGCTTAAGTACCCAACCTGTAATTATAGCCATGACAGCCAATACCCTGCAAGGTGATAGGGAGGAATGTTTACGCGCCGGCATGGATGATTACATAAGTAAACCAGTTAAGCTGGAAGAAATGGTTAATATCCTTGAAAAATGGGCTTTGCAAGTACAACAAAAAGCAATGTAAAATTACATCCGCCCCTGCAATTGCAATTTTATTTACCAGGGATAAATATTTTATGATCAATAAAAAAGGTGGTTGGAGGTATCTAAATTAGCTCAGTCAAAACCTGAATTCTGTTTCAGTATCTAAAAAATCCAATAACATTTTAGTTATCCAGCTTTTATAATTGATAGCCAAATATATATTAAATTACTTTAAAAGAAATAAAATATCTATAAAGTTGTTTTTATAATTAAATGGGAAAAAATTAAATTTAAAATGCAACTTATCGAATTGTAAGCACGTACTAGTAAGTAAGTATTAACCATTAAATTAAACTAAAATGAAAAAATTATTTGTATCTATGGGCATAGCCCTTGTAAGTGTAGCATTCGCAACTTCAACTTTCGCACAAGCCTCTGCATCAGCAAGTGCATCAGCAACTATTGTTACCCCCATCAGTATATCAAAAACAACAGATATGAACTTTGGTAACGTGGCCATAAACGGTTCTATTGGTACTGTTATTTTGGCACCTGCCAGTAGCCGTACTTCTACAGGTGGTGTAACATTGCCCGCAACTGCAGGTACCGTTACCGCTGCCGCTTTTTCTGTAGCTGGTTCCGGCTCTTACACTTATGCTATAACTTTACCCGGTTCTGCCGCAACTTTATCTGATGGTGCATCTCATACCATGACAGTTAATACCTATACAAGCTCACCAGCCACTACAGGTACATTATCATCAGGCGCGCAAACATTGTTAGTTGGAGCCACCCTGAATGTTGGTGCATCTCAAGTAGCCGGAGCCTATACTTTGGCATCAGCTTTTAGTGTTACAGTTAATTATAATTGAAACAAACCTAATTTATATTACGTATTAATTAATGTGTAGAACCTGTTGATTAAACAATTGAATTTTTACATAGGGAGTTTTTTATAAAATGAACAAAATTATACATAAGTGGTTAGCTTGCAAAAAGGTCATGCACTATGTGCTGATCTTATTTGCATTCTTAATATATAGTTTTCTTTCAATTGCCGAAATTAAGGCGCAAGGTAATTTGATAATTATACCACGAAGGGTAGTTTTTGAAGGTGCTAAAAGAGTACAAGAGCTTAATTTAGCTAATACCGGTACAGATACCGCTAAATACCTGATATCTGTTATTCAATACAGAATGAAAGAGGATGGCAATTTTGAGAGCATTACGGAACCGGATTCTGGTCAGAATTTCGCTGATAAAAATTTTAGGTTTTTTCCTCGGAGTGTAATTCTGGCACCTAATGAAGCGCAAACCTTAAAAGTGCAGCTTATTAATAGCGGCGGATTAAAACCAGGCGAATATCGGTCGCATTTATATTTCAGGGCCGTTCCTAATCAAAAACCATTTGGCGGAAAAGAAGAAAAAAAAGACCCGAAAATTATATCAGTACAATTAATACCAACATTTGGGATAGCAATTCCTGTAATTATTCGTACAGGCGAAACAAATACAACTGTAAAACTGTCAAATTCGTTACTAGATATTAGTAATTCAGATGCTCCTCAATTACATATGAGTTTTACCCGTGCTGGTAATATGTCAGTATATGGGGATATTAAAATTGACCACATTTCGCCGCAAGGTAAAACAACGATGGTTGGCTTAGCCAAAGGATTTGCTATTTATACACCCAATAAAGCCCGGCACTTTATACTTAATCTGGATAAAAATGCAGGTGTAAATTATCATAAAGGGAAATTGCATATTGTATATGCGTCGCAGTCAGACATTAAACCTATAAGATTTGCTGAGGGAGAGCTGTTATTGAATTAAGACTATAAAAATGTAGTGATCTGAAAGTTGTTCTGATCACCTAAAATTATGAATATGAGAAAGTTATTTTTATTGGTGATATTACTTTCTTTGTATGTCAAAATTGCTGCCCAAACAGTGGTAGTAACTGATGATGCTACCTATACTACGGGTCAGGCATCCTCTGTGCTGGATGTTAAATCTACATCAAAGGGTTTCTTAACGCCCCGGATGACGCAGGCACAACGCACGGCTATAGCATCACCAACCGATGGGCTGCTGGTATATCAAACCGATGCGGCTAAAGGCTTCTATAACTATAACAGTACCCTTGCAACATGGGTATTAATTTCATCAGGTGCGGGTAGTGGATGGAATACCACTGGTAATAGTGGCACCACGGTGGCTAATTATTTAGGTACAAGCGATAATTTCGGTTTAAGGTTCCGTACTAATAATACAAAGCGGATGACTCTGGATAGTTTGGGAAACGTAGCTATTGGTACATCTCCAGTTACGTCGGTAACAAATCCCGAAAAATTTATAGTTGACGCGGGTGTTACAACATCTTTCAATGTTATCCACGGGCGTGGCAGTATTAATAATTACCTTCAATTAAATATCCAGAATATTTCAGCTGGCACGGCGGCAAGTTCTGATATTGTAGCTACTGCTGACAATGGTAACGAAAATGTTAAGTATATAGATATGGGGATCAATAGTAGCGGTAATACTGCCGCTTTTTTTGGTGCTGCCAATGATGCTTATTTATATAACGAAGGTCAAAACTTATTAATAGGCACAAGCACCGCGGCTAAATCGTTAATATTTTTAACAGGCGGCGGCGTACAAAGCACTAATGAGCGCATGCGTATTGATGGTACCGGTAAAGTTGGCATAGGTACAAACAGCCCGTCAACTTTGCTGCATGTATTTGGTGCAAACCCTTTAACATTAAGTGGTGTAGTGCTGGGAACCAGTACATCTGCCGATAGTGTGCTAACCATAACAAGCGGCTTGGTACGTAAACTCCCGGTTAGTACTTTTACATCAACCGGTACATGGAACGTTGCCGGTAATTCGGGTCTTAACGCAAATACAAATTTTTTAGGCACCACTAGTAAGAGTAGCCTAAAATTTCGTACTAGTAACAATGCCGCCATGATACTGGATAGTTTGGGCCACCTTGGTATCGGGCTTACAAATCCGGCGTATAGGGCCTCAATAAAAGATTCCCTGGAGATCCGTAACAGTCGTTCCGGGTCAAGCATAGCGTCGCTCATTTTTACAAATACCGCAGGTGTCGGTGATTTGCGGGTGGCTGGCGATGGAGTGGACCTTTTTTGGCAGGGTGGTGGCGGTAGGTCGCTTCAAATGGGGTCATATTGGACCACCGTATTAATGGGGGATAGGCAAGTAAGTTCTTTTCCTGCATATATATCAAATGCCGCGGTGGCAAATGTGGGTGTTTTGGTTCAGGCCCAGCGTGATGCCAGTATACCAATGCTTTTTATGGGAAATTCTGGAACTCAAACCGCTAACCTTACGGAGTGGCGCACATCTGCAGGTACTGGCCTTAGTGCTGTAGATAAAAGTGGTAAGTTGGGTGTAGGTACCACCACGCCGGCGGCTACGCTGGATGTTAGCGGAACCTATAAGTTAGGTACTGCTGGCACAGCTTTAACAAATATGATCAAGACCAATGTAGCCGTTAGCGATGCTACAAGTATTACTTCAAATACTAGCCACCAAATAACAATAACTGTAACAGGGGCAACAGTTAATGCCAGCCTTATTATCAACCCCAGAAGTGCTTTGTCTAATGGGCTTATAATAACGTATTCGTATGTAAGCAGCACTAATAATGTTCTTATGAACTTTTTTAATGCGGATGGCTCCGCACATGCGGTAGGGAACGTTACTTTCGATATTACGGTAATTCAATAATAATGCTAAGCGGGAAAACCATATTTTATATAGGTTTAACAGCATTACTGTTGCTAATAAATACATTTGTTAAAGGCCAGGGGATAACAATACCATCAAGCGCGTATGTTATAGCCAATAATGGCAACTTTATTACCTATTCCAACTTTACCAATAACGGCTCTTTTACTCATACAGGTGGTACAGTTATTTTTGGTGGTACTACGGTTGTAAGTGGCACAACTACTACTAATACTTTTAACAATCTCACAGTAGCCTCATCGTCTACCGGTACATATTCATCGGGCATGGTTGGATTAGTGGTCACCGGTACATTAACTACCGGCACGGGTGGAATTCTGGATCTAGGCACCAACACCGTATTGAGCGGGACATTAAGTACTATAAACAATAGCGGAACCATTAAAACCTCGGTACTCACTACAACAAGTGCAATCCCGATACCAACCGGAAAAACATGGGGCGGCACTATAGATTATACCAACGCAAGCGGAGGGCAAACTGTAGTGCCCGGAACTTATTTTGACCTTATTGTTCGGCCAGGAGCTGCCAATACAACTACAGCAGGCGGTAATTTAGTGGTAAATGATACTTTATCTGTTACTGCGGCATCGGGTACTTTGGATTTGAGCACATATACGCTAAGTGGTACTTTAAGTGGTACAAAAAATAGCGGTATCATTAAAACATCATCAGCGAGTGCCACCCCTTTACCCTCCGGAATAACCTGGGGCGGCACTATAGATTATGCCAAAACAAATAGCCAAACTGTAGTTGGGGGCACTTATAATAACCTAACTGTGCGACCCGGAAATGCCTGGTCAACAACGGCTACTGGCAATCTTGTAGTAAATGGAACATTAACCATTACTACAGCTTTTGGTCACTTTGATATGAGCACATATGTACTAAGCGGTACTCTAACCAGTATTAGTAATAGCGGCGACCTCAAAACCTCGGTACCTACAGCAACAAGTGCTATACCAATACCTACTGGTAAAACCTGGGGTGGCACAGTTTACTACAATGCGCTTGCCGGGGCGCAAACCGTTGTTGCCGGGAGTTATAATATACTCGCACTTTCAAACACAAGTGGTAGTAATATAGTGGCGGGGGATATAACTGTAACCAATCAATTTAAAACCACCGCAGGCGGGGTACTGGATATGGGTTCATCTTACCGGTTAATAAATGGGGGTACAATTACTAATGACGGTACTGTAAAAACCTCTGTACTTACAGCGACAAGTGCAACGCCCCTACCTGCGAGTAAAACCTGGGGGGGTATAGGTACGGTAGAGTATGCGGCATTAACAGGCTCACAAACAGTAGTTGGAGGAACTTATAATATCCTGAAACTTTCAAATACAAGCGGAACAAATTCTGCTAGTGGGCTTATAACTGTAAATAACCAGTTTACAACCCTTTCCGGCAGTACGCTTGATATGGGCTCGGCTAATAGATTGATTACCGCAGGTACGATTGTTAGCAATGGTACTATAAAAACTTCAGTAACAACGGCAACAAGTGCCTTACCTATTTCGGCAGGTAAAACTTGGGGCGGAACAGTAGAATATGCCGCTGCTACTGGCGCGCAGACTGTTGTAGATGGCACTTATAATAATCTTACATGCAGTAATACCAGTGGTTCCAATACTGCTGCCGCTGCTATGAACGTAAATGGAATTCTTTATGTAAATAGTGGCGGTACATTTAATTCCGCGGGTTACGTTACTTTAGTTTCAAATAGTACACAGACTGCTTTAATTGATGGTAGCGGTGGGGGTACAGTATCCGGAAACGTTACCATGCAACGTTACCTCATAGCCGGGCATGGGTATAAATATTTTAGTTCGCCTTTTACAGCGGCTACGGTAAGTAATTTTTCGAGCACTGTAAATCTTGCTTCAACCTTTCCAAGCTTTTATAATTACATTGAGAATCAGGCTAACTACGGGTTTGCAACCGATACAATAAAAACAAATGTACTGAGTCCAATGGTTGGTTATGCTGCAAATTTCGGATCGGCAAGTGCCACAAAAACGATAAGTATAATAGGGGTGGTTAATAACGGGGCTCTTTCATCTACTTTATATAACCATAACCAGCCATATACACTCGGCTTTAACCTGGTTGGTAATCCATATCCTTCGCCTGTGGATTGGAACGCGTCCAGTGGGTGGACCAAAACTAATATAGACAATGCCGTTTACTATTTCGATTCAGACTCTACCAGTCAATATACCGGAGTCTACAATACCTATATAAACGGTGTATCAAGCGATGGTATCGCGAATAATATCATTCCGTCCATGCAGGGTTTTTTTGTACATGTAACCAATGGTACTTATCCGGTAACGGGCACATTGGCCGTTAATAATAATGTCAGGGTTAATAATTTAACACCTGTTTTTCATAGATCCGCATTTAATAGTTTACTTCCGGTTGCACGTACGCTGGTGAGATTGAGTGCAAGTTTTTCGGATAATTTAGCTTCGTCAGATCCTCTGGTGGTATATGTAGATGATAGGGCAACCCTTGCTTTTAATCGGGAATTTGATGCCATAAAATTGATGAATACCAATGAGCAAATTCCCAATATATATTCCATGGGTATTGATGCTTCCAAGCTTGTTATAAATGCATTACCAAAGGTAGATACATCTACTGTCATCCCTTTAGGCTTACAAACAAGTAAAGATGGTGTAGTTACCTTTAATTTACGCAATCTTGAGCAATGGCCATATAATATACATCTTTATTTGGTTGATAATGAAATGGGTACTAGTCATGATTTACAACAAAACCCCAAGTTTAGCGTTAGCTTGAAACAAGGCACATACGAAAATCGTTTTTCACTACGGTGTACCCCGTTGAGTGTGGCATCTGGTAAAACCAACGTAAATAATGATATATATACCGTTTACAACTCCGGCCGAAACTTGTTTGTACATATTAAACTTGTTAACGACCAAAAAGGAGATTTAATTATCAGCAATATGCAAGGAACCCTTATTTCGCGAAAAGCAATTAATGGTAACGGTGATTATACACTTGATGGTAGGATGGGGGAGGCAATATATGTAGTTAGCTTTATAACAGCGAATGCCACATATTCTAAAAAAATATTTTTAGGAAGTAAATGAAAATAAATGAGCGCATTGTTTTTAACTGGAGATTGATGATCATACGATTTTCGGTTATTGTGCTGTTGTTTATAAATTTCTCATCCTATGCCCAACGTAAATTACCTTTAATAGGTATTGAAAAACCGCCTAGGCCTATTACATTATACGTTAACCCCGCACAGGGTTTAAGTTTTGGCGCATTTTACGAGGGTACTTCAGGTGGTACCATTATTGTTAATGCTAATGGATCACGATCAACCACAGGTACTGTTATTGGAGTTAATTTGGGGTTTTCTTATTCGCCTGCTATTTTTCAGGTTGATGCAGAACCCGGTACGCTGATAACCATTAGTAATGGGCCCGATATAAACTTAACGGGTAGCAATGGAGGTACAATGAGTTTACATATTGGAAGTTCTGACCTCGGGAGCCCGTTTACTGCAACAGCGGTATCTCCAAGCCGCACACAATTAAGAATAGGAGCAACATTAACGGTAGGTACGCCTATTGCCAACCCTCCGGGAAATTATAGCGGCACATTTTCTGTGACATTTATACAGCAATAATAAGCTGTTTTGCAACTTAGTTAATATTTGTAACGTAAAAATAATATGCGTTATAATCCCCTTAATTATAAGTCAATAAAGCTATGTGCTTTTTTGAAAAAGCTATGGGTATTTGTTTTTTTTACCGGGTTATTGTTAAGTAAATCCAGCAAGGCTCAATCCGGTTTAGAGTACGACGAGGTTTCCATTTATTTAAGTGTACAACGTATTGGCGGAACAGAAATACCCGCGCTAATCCATGAGCAAACTGCATACTTACCGGTAAGTGATATTTTTGATTTTTTACGGATAAAAAATAATATCTCAGTTAGAATGGATTCGATTAGTGGAACGTTTATTAATCCACAATCTAAATTTATAATTGACAAACCTAATAGCAGAATTATTTATAATGATAAAATATATCGGGTAAAACCAGGCGACTTAATAAGTACATCAACAAATTTATATTTGCGATCGGATTATTTTGGCGAAATTTTCGGATTGAATTGTACATTCAATTTTCGTAACCTCTCTGTAATACTCAGTACAGAGCTTGAGTTGCCCGTAATTCGAGAAATGCGGCTTGAGCAAATGCGTACAAATGTAAATAAGCTAAAGGGAGTAGTTAAAGCCGATACAATAATTGGCAGAGATTATCCTTTAATCTATTTCGGCATGGCTGATTATACTGTTTTTAACTCAACTGAAAACCATGGTGGCCCTCAGGATACCAGGGCAAGCTTAGCCCTCGGTGGTGTAATAGCAGGTGGCGAAACCAATGTAGTTTTAAATTATCACAATAATGAGCCTTTTAATGAACGCCAGCAATATTATATGTGGCGATTGGCTAATAATGAGCACCGCTTTGCAAAACAAGTGTTAGCAGGCAAAATTTATTCATCATCTATCGCAACTATTTTTGCCCCAATTGTGGGTATCCAGTTAACTAATACCCCTACTACATACCGTAGGTCTTTTGGTACCTACACGTTGAGTAATTATACCGAGCCTAATTGGATTGTAGAGTTATATGTTAACAATGTACTTATTAGTTACGTTAAAGCAGATGCTTCAGGTTTTTATTCTTTTAACGTACCACTTGTATATGGAAATTCCATTGTGAAACTTCGTTTATATGGCCCATATGGAGAAGAGCGTTCAAGCGAACAAAATATAAGTATACCTTTTAATTTTTTGCCTATTAATGAATTTGAGTATACGGCCACTACAGGGATAGTTGAAGATGGTTATCAAAGTCGGTTTTCGCGTTTTAGCGGCAATTATGGGTTAACCGGAAATATTACTATTGGCGGTGGAACTGAATACCTTTCTTCTATTACTTCTGGCACAGCTATTCCATTTGTAAATACTTCTATGCGCTTGTTATCTAATCTGTTGCTATCCGGCGAATATGATTATGGTGTGCGGTCAAAAGCTATTTTAAGTTACAATCTGCCATCAGGTTTGCAGTTTGAATTAAATGATGCATGGTATAAAAAAGGTCAAACTGCAATTAATAGTACATTTCTTGAAGATCGAAGAGTAAGTATTTCGATTCCTGTAAGAGGACGCATTTTTTCAGCTTACTCCAGAATAACGCTTGAGCAATTTATTCTTCCGGCTACTAAATATACAACTGCGGAATGGATGCTATCAGGCGCACTTGGCAAAATTAATGGCAGTATAAATACTTTCGCCTTATTTACAAATAATGACAATCCTTATTTGTACAGTAGTTTTTCTGTTGCTACAAGGGTTCTAAAAAACGCGATACTTACACAGCAGCTTCAATATGAATATGTTGATAAAAAAGTTATCGGCGTAAAAACTGAATTCGAAAAAAGGTTGTTCGGCAATGGGTTTTTAAACGTTTCATACGAAAGAAATTTTAGCAGCAATTTAA
This sequence comes from Mucilaginibacter sp., assembly GCA_025352225.1. Classification (GTDB taxonomy): domain Bacteria; phylum Bacteroidota; class Bacteroidia; order Sphingobacteriales; family Sphingobacteriaceae; genus Mucilaginibacter. Next base: position 39,644 of record JANXTT010000023.1, read on the forward strand.
GCAACATTGAAGTAGGTTTGAGATATGATTTTTCGTTTGCCCAAACGGGAGCCTCTGTACGTAAAAGTAATAATGTTACCCGGTATTTACAGTCAATAAATGGCAGCTTAATTCATGATAGTAAAACAAAATATACAAGCTTTAATAATCATACCAGTGTAGGTAAAGGCGCTGTAATAATAATTCCGTATCTTGATTTAAATGGAAATGGCAAGCGCGATGCCAATGAGCCACGAGCACCTGGGCTTAAGGTGCAAATTAGTGGAGGGCGTGTTGAGCAAAGCATTAAAGATACTACTATACGAATAACCGATTTAGAAGCCTATACCAATTATAATATAGAGCTGGATGCTACCGGCTTTGATAAAGTGGCATGGCAACTTCGCAAAAAAATCTATAGTGTTGCCATTGACCCCAATTTTGTAAAAAAGATAGAAGTGCCAATAGCTGTATCCGGCGAGGTATCTGGCAGGGTTATAATTAAAAATAACACAGAGGATAAAGGGCTTGGACGTATGCTAATAGGTTTTTATAACGATAAATCCGTAATGATTGCCCGTACAGTTACCGAAGTTGATGGGTATTATACTTATTTGGGTTTATTGCCTGGGACTTATTCAGCTCAAATTGATACCTCCCAATTAAATAAATTACATTTAATTTCTGTACCTGGTAAAATATTTTTTACTATATTACGGAATAATGAAGGTTCAGTTGTAGAGGGTATAGAGTTTGAAGTAAAATCTTCAGAAGGTTATACAAATAATAAAACTGATACAACTGTACATGCTGGTAAATTACATGCAACAATTAATAATACCATCAATGTAGTTAGTGATGGTGCTGATTATCAGGGTAAATCTGAGAAAAATGCTAAAGATTCAATAGGTTCAAAATCAGAATTAAATGGGCAACTACCAATTATAAATGGTATAGTTATACAAGCAGCTCACTTTAGATATAATAAAGCATTGATTGCCCAAGAGATTTTAAAACGTTATCATTACAATGTTATAATGGTTAAGGCTAAGAAAGGCTATTTCAATATTCGTATTATAGGCCTGGAAGGAATTATGCAAGCTAAGATCATTATCAAAAAAATGCGACATATCGGGTTCCCATTGGCCTATATACTTAAAGATAATAAGCATTAATGGGGCATAAATTCTTTTTAAAGTAAATTATGTAATATAGATTATGCTATATTTGAAAAATTATTACCTTTATTTTAAAAAGTAACTTATTATAAATCCTTACGTACAAGTATGTGCGCTGTAGCCCAGCCTGAACATCTATTTGTTGTTAAGTGATAACTGTAAAAAGTTTTTCATTGAAATTTAATACCTAAACTTAATATGAACGAAGCAAACACAACAGTCTTAGTAATAGACGACGAAGAGATGGTAAGGGATAATATTGAAGATATCCTGGTTCCCAAAGGGCAATCTCAAGAACAAGATAGTATAAGCAATGCCGCTAATATACTATTTGATGCCCCTAAGCCATTGCTTGTACCACGCATCCGTAATATTCCTGTTTTTACAGTAGATAAAGCTTCCAATGGTATGGAAGGCGTAAAAAAAGTACAGGAAGCTCTCGAACAAGGCCGCCCTTATGCTGTGATTTTTTTAGACATGCGTATGCCTGGTTGGAATGGACTGGAAACGGCTATAGAAATTAGGAAATATGATGTTAAAGTAGAAATAATCTTTATTACAGCTTATAGTGATCGTTCTATTGATGAAATTGTTGAACAGGCAGGTCAAAACGTAGGTTACCATTGTAAACCATATGCGCCCGAAGAAATTATTCAATTAGCTACTAAGGCTGTAACCGATTATAATAAGTTACGTAACCTCGAAAAGTTAATTGAGTCTATCTCATCAATTGGCTTAAATAAAAATCAACTTAACTCATTATTAAAAAACATACTCGATCAACTTGCTAGCTCGGTTGATACGGATATGGCATTAATAGGAAAACTTCATGATGGTTTTGTGTATGAAAAAGTACTAGCTATTGGTGCATTAGAAGAAAAAATAAACCTTGACGAACTAATAGCCCGGGTTAAGAAAATCAATATCGGTAAAGACGAGGTAATACAAGTTGATGAACTTGTATTGGCGCGAATGGATAATTACTCTGTTTTTGCTGTGTTGAAAAAACAAGAAAGACTTAAAACAGAAAAAATGTATCTGTTAAAAGTATTTGTGCAAAACGCTGCTCAAGCCATCAGAAATGCTGAGTTGAATGAAAAACTGCTTCAAAAGGAAAAATTATCAGCTGTTGGCCAGGTGATGGGTATGGTTATGCATGATTTGCGCTCGCCAATAAAAAACATAAAGCTAATTACCAGTATGATGCGAGAAGAGGGTGATGGAAATGACCTGGTGGATCTGATTGATCAATCTGCCGAACAAGCTTCTGAAATCTTTGATGACTTTCTTGATTTTATAAAAGATACACCTGTTAAAAAATTACCTGTAAGTATCAATAAAATAGCTGATGGTGCAATTAAACAAGCTGAATCACGCGAAGGTATGGCTCTGATAACTATTCACAAAAATATACCTGAAGATATGCTGGTATCAGGTGATGAAAGCAAGCTAAGAAGAACTATCGCTAATATTGTAAATAACGCTGTAGATGTTTTGCATGATCTTAAAGTGCCTAATGCGGCTATTACAATTTCTGCACATGTTGAAAATGAAAATGCTATAATTAACATTAGTGATAACGGACCAGGGATACCTCTGGAAATTGTATCAACACTTTTCGAACCTTTTGTTACAAAACACAAAAGCAATGGCACTGGCTTAGGGCTTGCTATTGTAAAACAATATATTACTGCTCATGGCGGCGCAATTGAAGTTAGTAACAATAACGGAGCCGTATTTACTATAAGTTTACCAGTATAAGTAATATTAGAGATTGCATACTAACCTATATGCAATCTCTTCAACTAATTTTTTAAGGAATTAGAGAGGACTTTGATAATTAAATCAAAGTCCATCTACTTCATATTAATTACTCCATATAATTCATGTGAAGTAAAATGCAATACATGTAAAATAGTATCAATTATTAATCTAAATCGTATGGGAAATAGTGACTCTCTAAAAGCTGAAGTTAAAGAACAAATTAATGTATCACATACAGAACAGGGTGATGATTTGAACAAGGAGTTAGAAAAATATAAAGCACTAATTCAAGCATCAAACATTGGCGCATGGGAATATTTTTCTGAAGCTGAATTTTTATGGTGCAATGAGATATGCTTTACAATGCTTGGTAGAGATATAAATGACTATGACTTATCTGGAAATAAAAATTTACATGAAAGCTGGATAAATTTACTACATCCGGAAGATGTTCAAAATGCAACCACATGCTTTATAGATTATCTTAAAAATCCAGATGGAGTTTATGAAAATTATTACCGGATGAGCCATATTGATGGTAGTTGGGTCTGGGTTTGGTCGCGAGGTAATTTAAGTCAAAACTCAAATAACAGTTCACATCCAATAGTTATTGGTACTCATATCAACATTACCAAACATAAAGAAGTAGAAGAGGCAATTCATAAAGAGCGGATTTTGCTTCGTACTTTAATTGATAACTTGCCAGACGCCATATATGTTAAGGATATAGAAGCGAGAAAAATTATTGCTAACCGCGCGGATGTTGCTAACATTGGTGCTGCATCAGAAGCTGATGTTTTAGGAAAAACAGACTTAGAATTATTTCCGAATGAAATAGGATTGCGCGGTTATCAGGACGATATGAGTTTAATGAATGAGGGTAAATCAATCATTAATAAAGATGAATCCTTTTTAGATTCAACAGGAGCTACCCGTTGGTTGCTGACCTCTAAGATACCTGTACTTGACGAAAATGGTAAAGTTATTAGTTTATTAGGCATCGGGCATGATATTACTGTACGTAAACAATCAGAAGAGGAACTAAATAAATTAAACCAGGATTTGCATGCAAAGTCGGAAGAGTTAAGCCAACAAGCCGAAGACTTAAAAAGATTGAACGAAGAACTTGCCAAACAAAAAGAGCAAGAACTTGAAAAAGCTGTAGCACAAGGTAAATTTGAAATAGCATCAGAGGTATTACATGATATAGGAAATGCTATGGTGGGCCTCGGTTCGTATCTAAACCGTATTAGCCGCGCACTTGAACAAAATAATCTTGAAACAATTAAAAGTTTAGCTGCATTTTTAAAAGGGCAGCAAGAAGCCATTGGCAGCGTAATTGGTGTGGACAAAGCAACTGCACTAGTGTCAATAATTGAAGGAATAGCTAGAACTCAGACAACTAATCAGGAAGAAATAAGCGGCGCAATTAGTGAATTATCTAATATTGTTTCTCATATACAAGAAATACTAAATATTCAGCGTCAGTTAGTTAGGGGGCACGGAGGTGTCCACGAAAGAAAACCAGTTAACCTGACCAATATTATAGATGATTGTAAATCAATGCTGTTTGCGTCTTTTGATAAAAAAGGCATAATTTTTAAAATAAATATACAACCTGGAACCTATATAGTAAAGGGCGACCATACCAAGTTAATGCAGGTATTGTTGAATATATTGAAAAATAGTGTAGAGGCTATAGACTTTGACGCTGTAGAAAAGAAAATTAGCCTAAACATGCATCTGGTTGGTGATATAATCGAATTAGAATTAATAGATAATGGGCAAGGTTTTGATTTAGAAACAGGACTCAAGTTTTTTGAGCGCGGCTTTACTACTAAAAAAACCGGTACTGGCCTGGGTTTATATAATTGCAGATCAATTGTAGAAAGCCATTCGGGCTCTTTTGAAATTAAAAGCCCTGGACCCGGCTTGGGTGCTATCACTACGATAAGATTTTCGGTATAAGTTAATATTAATAACCAGCCAGCAGGGTTGTATATTAAATATTTATAAACTTATTACATAGAAGGTACGTATAAATACAATAATAATTATAGTTTATTATTGTATTTAATCATAGATGTATCTAACGTGTTTGTTTATTCTTTCCTTATGAATTTATAGTAAATGAAAAAAATACTCATAAAGCTTATTTACCGGGGTTGACTCTTAAGTGTTTATTTGGTGTAGTTTTTTGTAATACGGTTCATACACAAACACGTTTCCAAGCTTATACATAAAAGATAAGTTTTCGGTAGTTAGCTACATAGGTTTATGAAGCGCGGATCAGTAGCAGAAGCTATGCCGGCACATCTGAGATCAAATGATAGGGCCTCCACACGGTACCATTACTACAATAATTGTTACACTATAGTTTTTAAAAATGAAATAGTTATTTAAAATTAAACTTGCTATTAACTTCTTTACGGATGCTTAAAAATTTAATATGCTTAAAGGTCTTTTGTCAAAGTAACTATAGTTTTAGTAGGGCTTTATATGCGCTAACTCTTAAAGCCCCCTTGCTTTTTGTGTTTTTGGCTGTTTCTGTATTTTCACAGGCTCCTGATCTGAAATTTAAGCATATTACTACCGAGCAAGGTTTATCTCATAGCGACGTTGATGCTATATTTCAAGATACAAGAGGTTTTATTTGGTTTGCAACACGTTACGGCCTCGATCGCTACGATGGGGTTAAAATCACTGTTTATCGTAATAATCCAAATGATAGTAATAGCATAAGTAATAATACCATTCGTAGTATATGCGAAGATTATAAACATCAGTTATGGGTGGGTACACGTTATGGGCTTAATCGCTTCAATCCAAATACCAACACATTTATAAGGTATCAAAATATAACACATAGCGATATTGGTAACGATATTAGTTCCAATACAATAACAAATGTTTATAAAGATGGGAATCAAAATTTATGGATCAGCACTGCTTACAAAGGTTTAAATTTGTATAATGATAAAACAAATTCGTTTATTCACTTTCGTAATCAGAAAGGAAATCCTAATAGTTTAAGTACAGATTCTGTTAATTGCACTTATCAGGATAAGAAAGGAAACCTGTGGATAGGCACTCAAAACGGACTTAATTTATTTGATAATAAAACCAAAACTTTTAAAAGGTTTAATAATTTAAACGATAAGCTCAATATACAGGGCTCCAATAATTTTACTATTATACAAGAAGATGATTTTGGAAATTTATGGTTGGGAACTAAAGATAGTGGTGTATCGTTATTCAATTTAAAATATAAAACTTTTAAACAATTTAATCATAATGATTTAGACCCACTTAGTTTGGGTAGTGATGTTGTGAGGTGTATAATACATGATAAAGAAGGTAGGATATGGATTGGATGCTCAAATGGAGGATTGAATCTATTTAACTCTAAAAATAATAGTTTTTATCACTATCAGAATGATCCGGAGAATCCTACCAGCTTATCACAAACTACAATTACATCACTTTTTCAGGATAAGCAACAGAATTTATGGGTGGGTACACACCGCGGTGGAGTAAATTTATATGCCCCACACGCTAATTTATTTAATCTTTACCAAGAAAAATCAGATAAAACTACGATAAGTTATAGCGATGTGAAAACTTTTTGCCAGGATCATAATGGTAATATATGGGTTGGTACAGATGGGGGTGGGCTAAACTTATTCAATCGCAAAACAAAAACTTTTTATCGTTATTATTACGACCCATTGAACCCTAAGTCCATAAGCTCTAATGCTGTGATGGATATTTACGAGGACTCACATTTTAATATATGGATTAATACTTTTGGAGGGGGATTAAACCTTTTTGATTCCAACAAGGGTACTTTTTATCGTTTTAAACATGATAAAAATGATAAATGGTCTATAAGCTCAAACTTTGGTCAAAAAAGTTTTGAAGATTCTGAGGGCCATTTATGGGTGGGGACATATTACGGAGGCCTTAACTTACTGGATTTAAAAACACATAAATTTAGACGTATTATTAAAGACCCCGATGGGATTACCAGTATATCGGGCAAAAATATTGTAACTATCAATGAGGATAAGGTAGGTAATGTATGGTTTGGTACAGATGATGGAGGATTGAATAGTTACAATTTGAAAACAAAACGCTTCTATCATTATTTTAATAAAGAGGTCACCAGCCCTGATTTTAGGGTTATCTTTAATGATAGTAAAGGAAGGCTTTGGGTAGGCCAGTTAGGATTGTATCTTTTTGATTATAAATTAAACAAATTTTCTTTATACACTAATAAGGGAGGTTTATCAAACGAGTTTATTAGAGGCATCACCCAGGATAAGCATGGTAAATTATGGATATCAAGTAATAATGGTATTGTGAGATTTAATCCTGATGACTATTCAGTTAAAAAGTTTAATGTAATGGATGGTTTACAGGGTCTTGAATATGAACCCAACGCCTATATGAAAGCTAATGATGGTGAAATGTTTTTTGGTGGAACCAAAGGGCTCAATACATTTGATCCAGATAAAATCAAAAGCAACAGATTTATACCGCCTGTTTACATCACCAATTTTCAAATTTTCAACAAAGAGATAATCCCCGGTGAAAAGGGTTCACCTTTAAAAAATGATATCAGCGTAACCAATAAGATCAACCTGGCATACAACCAATCGTCTATTTCTTTTGATTTTGCAGCATTAAACTATGTCACATCAGAAAACAATCAATACGCTTACAAGTTGGAAGGGTTTGATGAAAATTGGGTTGCATCAAGCAGCCAACGAAAGGCGATGTATACTAATTTAGACCCCGGACAATATGTGTTTCATGTAAAAGCCTCCAACAATGATGGTGTATGGAATAATAAAGGAGCCTCTGTTACGATTGTTATTACACCGCCTTTCTGGGAAACATGGTGGTTTGAAATATTAACACTTGTAATAATAGTTGGGGGTGCTTATAGTTATTATCGACACCGAATAGACAGCATAAAAGAACAGCGTGCCAACTTAGAAAAACAAGTTAAGGAACGTACTGCAGAAGTAGTTCATAAAGCAGAAGAGTTGCAAGGCGTTAATGAAGAATTGCATGCCCAATCAGAAGAGCTCAGTAAACAAGCTCATGATTTGAAACGGCTCAATACAGAACTTGAAAAACAAAAGGAACAAGAGCTGGAGAAAGCGGTGGCGCAGGGTAAATTTGAAATAGCATCAGAAGTACTGCATGATATAGGAAATGCAATGGTGGGCTTCGGCTCCCATTTACACAGAATTAACCGAACACTTGAGCAAAACAACTTAGAAACAATGAAAAATCTAGCTTTGTTTTTAAAAGGAAAGCAGGAGGTAATAGCGAGTGTATTAGGCGAAGATAAGGCAGCAGCACTAATATCAATAACAGAGGGAATCTCTAAAACCCAAATTAATAATCAAGAAGAAATAAGTACTGCAATAAATGAGTTGCTAAACATTATTACACATATTCAGGAAATACTCAATATTCAAAGTCAGTTTGTAAGGGGTCATGAAGGCGTACATGAAAGGAAGCCGGTTAATCTGATCCATCTACTAGATAATTGTAAATCAATGTTGTTTGCCTCATTTGAAAAAAAGGAGATTCAGTTTAGCATAAATATAGAACCAGGAAGCTATATTATCAAAGGAGATCATACCAAGTTGATGCAGGTATTGTTAAATATTTTGAAGAATAGCATAGATGCTATAGATATTGATTCGGTTGAAAAGAAAATTTGCATGAGTATGAAATCTATCGGAACTTCAATTGCGTTAGTAGTGGTGGACAATGGACAGGGCTTTGACGAAGAAACAGGCCTGAAGTTTTTTGAGCGAGGTTTTACAACGAAAGAAGGAAGTACCGGGCTAGGGTTATATAATTGCAGATCAATAGTAGAGAGCCATGCGGGCTCGCTCGAAATTAAAAGTGAAGGTCCGGGTATGGGTGCCATTACAACAATAATATTTACATTATAAATTACATTTCAAATTTTCATAACTCTGGAAAAATTATTATAACTTATAACTTTCTTTTTATATGCTTAAAAACGTTACATTTTTTTATAAAAGCCATTACTCGAGAGATCTTTACACGCTTACTTTAAGCATTTTATTTTTTGTGCTTTTTAATTGCTCAGCTTTTTCACAAGCTCCTAATTTAAAGTTTAAGCAAATAGGAGTTGATTACGGTTTATCAAACAGTTGGATTGAAACTGTATTTCAGGATTACCGTGGATTTATATGGATAGCCACGCGAGACGGATTAAACAGATATGATGGGCAGCAAATAAAGGTTTACCGTAATAATTTAAAGGATACAAGTACCATAAGCGATAATTTTATCCGTTGTATTTATGAGGACCGCCAACATAATTTATGGATAGGGACAGCAAATGGCTTAAATATGCTGAACCGTAATACTGACAGCTTTATGCGGTATAAGTATGATAAATCTAATAGTAAAAGCCTTAGTTTTAATACCATATCGTGCATATATCAGGATAAAAAAAATAATTTATGGGTATGTACATCCGTAGGTCTTAATTTATTTAATATGAAAACGCATACCTTTGAGCGTTTTTTGCATGATCCAGCTAATGCCAATACCATCAGTAGTGATAATGTAAACTATGTTTATCAGGATGTTAATGATAAAATATGGTTTGGTACAGATGCCGGGTTAAATCTGTTAAATGAAAAAGATCATTCGTTCACTTTATATCATAATTCTATTCCAAACATTCAAAGTACGCTTTCAAATTCGATCAGGATTATTCAGGGCGATCGCAATGGTAATTTATGGTTAGGTACAAATACTGGAGGTGTAATATTATTTAACCCCAATAAGATCACCTATAAGCTTTATTCACATCAGTTAAATAACAAAGCCAGTTTATCGGGTAATGAAATATGCGGGTTACTTACTGACCGCGAAGGGCGGCTATGGATAGGTGTAATTAATGAAGGACTTAATCTTTACGAGCCTGCTACTGATTCTTTTATACATTATGGTCACGAATTTAATAACCCCTACAGTATTGCTCAAAAAACAGCTTCGTGGATATATGAAGATAAACAAGGTAATTTATGGGTTGGAACCCACCGTGGGGGAGTAAGTTTATACGCGCCTAATGCTAATAGGTTTGACCTTTATCGGCAGGGAGAAAATTCAAACACCATAAGTTCTAGTGATGTTAAATCATTTTGTCAGGATAAAAAAGGTAATATCTGGATTGGTACCGATGGTGGTGGTATGAATCTGTTTGATAGGAAAAGCAATACTTTTCGGCGGTATCAGCATGATCCTAAAAATATTAAAAGCATAGGTTCTGACGCGGTATTAGATATTAACCAGGATAGTAATGGAAATATATGGGTAAGTACATGGAGTGGGGGCCTTAATTTGTTTGACGCCGCAAGTGGGAATTTTACTTCCTTTAAGAACTCTCCCGCGGATAAAAACTCCATCAGTTCAGACTTTGTACAAAAAACCTATCAAGATCAACAGGGTAATTTATGGGTGGGTACATATTTTGGCGGCCTGAATTTGCTTAACACCAAAACACATCGGTTTACACGAATTATAACTTCACCTGATGGTAAGAGTAGCTTATCTGGCAATAATATTGTATCCATTATAGGGGATAAGTCAGGGAATGTATGGTTTGGCACAGACGATGCAGGCCTGAATTGCTATAATTTAAAAACAGAAACTTTCTCTCATTATTTTGACCACCTGGAACGGTCTCCGGATATCCGTGTTCTGTTTGTAGATAGTAAAGGACGAGTATGGGCAGGCATGAAAGGGATGTACCTTTTTAACCCGTCAAAAAATAAATTTGCTACATATACTAATAAAGCAGGGTTAGACAATGAGTATATTAAAGGGATAACAGAAGATGATAATGGTAACCTATGGATATCAACATCAAACGGACTCACAAGATTTAACCCTGAAACCTATTCCACCCAAAAATTTAATATCAAGGATGGATTGCAAGGGTCTGAATTTGAATCAAATGCGTTTTTGAAAGCCAGCAATGGGGAAATGTTTTTTGGAGGTAATAATGGATTAAATACATTTTTTCCTAATCGGGTAAAAACCAATGAATTTATTCCGCCGGTTTATATTACCGATTTTCAAATATTTAATAAACATATTGTAGTTGGCCAGCAGGATTCGCCGCTTAAGGAAGACATTACAGTTACAAAAGCAATTACTTTATCATACAACCAATCATCTATTTCATTTGATTTTGCCGCCTTAAATTTTGTGATAGCAGAAAACAATCAATATGCTTATAAATTAGAAGGCTTTGATGAAAATTGGGTTATTGGCAATAGCCAGCGTAAGGCTAGTTATACAAATTTAGATCCAGGGCAATACGTGTTCCATGTAAAGGCATCCAACAATGATGGCATATGGAACGAGAATGGGTCATCTATTACTATAATTATTAAACCGCCTTTTTGGGAAACCTGGTGGTTTGAGATTTTAACTGTACTAGTTATAGTGGGTGGGGCGTATGCATATTATCGTAATAGGATTGATCGTATAAAAGAGCAAAAAGCCAACCTTGAAAAACAAGTAAAAGAACGGACTGCTGAAGTGGTGCTTAAAGCAGAGGAGTTACAAGGGGTAAATGAAGAATTGCATGCCCAATCAGAAGAATTAAGTAAACAAGCCGAAGATTTGAAACGGCTTAATGCAGAACTTGCCAAGCAAAAGGAACAGGAGCTTGAAAAAGCTGTAGCGCAAGGTAAATTTGAAATAGCATCTGAGGTATTGCATGATATAGGGAATGCTATGGTGGGGTTTGGCTCCTATTTGAACCGGATTAACCGTACAGTTGAACAAAACAATGTAGAGACAATTAAAAGTTTAGTATTGTTTTTAAAAGGACAGGAGGAGGCAATAGGAAGTGTAATAGGTAAAGATAAGGCAGCCGCGCTGGTATCTATAACAGAAGGGATATCTAAAACCCAAAGCACTAACCAGGAAGAAATAGGGAGTTCAATAAATGAGTTATTAAATATTGTTACTCATATTCAGGAGATCCTAAGTATTCAGAGCCAGTTTGTAAGGGGGCACGGGGGTGTGCACGACAGGAAACCGGTTAACTTAATCAATATAATAGATGATTGTAAAGCTATGCTTTTTGCGTCATTTGAAAAAAAAGGTATTCAGTTTAAAATAAATATAGAACCAGGTAGCTATATTATTAAGGGCGACCATACCAAGTTGATGCAGGTGCTTTTAAATATATTAAAAAACAGTGTAGAAGCGATTGATATGGAGTCGGTTGAAAAGAAAATTAGCCTGAGCATGCAATCCGTTGGCAAGATAATTGAAATATCAATACAAGACAACGGGCAAGGCTTTGACGAAGTTACAGGCCATAAATTGTTTGAACGTGGTTTTACCACTAAAAAGGCTGGTACGGGGTTAGGGTTATACAATTGCAGATCAATAGTAGAAAGCCATGCTGGTACATTTGCGATAACGAGCGATGGACCGGGCAAAGGTGCAACCATTAAAATTGGCTTTGCATTATAATCCATGAACATTATTTAAAAATAAAATCATCAAGAGCCACAAAAGGTTTTGATGATTTTATTTTAACATACCCAGCACAAAAAATACAATTAGCTATCATTTATTAACTTTTTATGCTATCTTATGATCTGCCCTAACACAGCTTCCTTTAAATATTTACTAATGGGTATCCGATGGGTTTGGATATGGAGGGTGTTACCTTCAATGGTAGTTACTTTATTTATTGCTACGATGTAAGATTTATGGGTCTGGATAAACTGGGTTACAGGAATTTTATCAAAAAAAGATTTTATGGTGGCATGGGTGATGAGTTTTTTGCCTCTATCTAAATAAATGGCTACATAATTTTCCATCCCCTCAATAAATAATATCTCGTTAAAGCTAACTCTTTCTAATTTCCCGTTCGATTTAATAAAAATGTATGGGGCTGCAGTTATGCCTTTTTCGTCTATTAGGGCAAAATAATCGCGAGCTTTCCAGGTAGCTTTTAAAAACCGATCGTACGATATTGGTTTTAACAGGTAGTCCATTACATCCATTTCAAAACCCTGGATGGCATATTGTTCAAAGGCGGTAGTGAATATAACTTTAGGCGGTTTTGATAATGCGCGTACAAAATCAATCCCCGATATATGCGGCATTTGTATATCTAAAAAAAGCAGGTCGATAGGTTGTTTTTGCAATAAGTCGCTCAATTCTAGGGCATCTTCGCAAACGCCCTTCAATTCAAGGAAACTGATCTTTTCCACATAGCCTTGCAATCCTTTGCGTGCAAACGGCTCGTCATCGGTTATAATGCAGGTTATATTAGTCATATTGCAGTTTTAATTCAGTAATAAATGTATTGTTCTCTTGCATGATATTCAACTCATGCTTATCCGGGTATAACAAATCAAGTCTTCGCCTTAAATTTTCCAGCCCAATGCCACCGGGCCTTGTTTGATCACTCTTGTAATCAGTCATTGAGTTTTCTACACCAAATATGATCTGTCCGTTAACTAGTTTTGCATAAATAATTAGCTTGTAATTGCCGCCTATAAATTTAAATGCATTTTCAACCAATGGTAAAAAAAGCAGGGGGTAAACCAATTGATTGTTCAGCATGTTATCAAAACATACTTCCAAGTGTAATTTATCACTACTTCTTACCTTTTGCAGATCAATAAAACTTTGCAGGTACTCTATTTCATTGATAATCGGAACCTGATGTTTCTGATCATATAACTGATACCTTAGCAATTCCGAAAATTTTTCGATACTTCGCTTCGCGCCCTCCATATCCTCATCCATTTGGAAGTAGATGGTATTTAGGGCATTAAATAAAAAGTGCGGATGGTATTGTGATTTTAAAAATTTGAGTTCAGTTTCTAAATGGTCGTTGGTTACTTTTTCAAGCAAAAGTTTGTTATTTACATAAGCGCGCATGTAGGTACTGCTGCGTGCTATGCCATAATAAATAATGGCATATAATGTGGGTATCATATAAATATCAGCTACATCAGCCCAGGATAGGCCATCATCAGTAAAAGCCGCCATTGGAATAAATACCAGGTTCATTAAAACGAGGTTAGCCAAAACCAAAATTATCAACTCTTTAACCACCCCCCGGTAGCCTAATCGCAATGGCCATCGTTTGTCGTAAAAACGGAAGAGCCATTCAAAAAGATATATACCTAAATATCCCGTAAGTGCGCTACAACTCATTTCGAAGATATTTAAAGCCCAGTTTCTTTCCCAAAATAGGGAGCCAACATCAACATCGTGTAATAGCCTGATGGTAAAATATATCAGCAGACCATAAAATGGGGGGAAAATATATTTTCTAAAAAAAATCATAAATTTCAAATAAGTCAATTGTAGTTCTGAAACAAAGTGAAGCTTTCTATAGTACGGATGTCGTACAATTTTCAGAATTTTTTTATTTACCGCTCAGCAATTGGCAAGTTGTAAATTACATATTTATTCAGAGAGTGCGGCTATAGGTGCTCATTCTTTTTCAATTAAATGCTTTTCCCTAACCTTTGGCTTCATACCCAAAAGAAAGCGAGGTATTGCATAGGGTTTTACTAATAGGTGATAGATACCAACGGTTACAAAGAAGGTCATTCCTACGGTGTAAATGTATTTGGATAGAATACTTTCGTTATGTGTTTGAACGATATAATATACCAACACAACAATTACAGTTTGGTGCAGAATATAAAACGGGTAAACAGCCTGGTTTAAATAATCAAGCACCTTGTGCTTACGGTTCAAATACTTTTTACCATAACCCACTATGGCCAATACCCAACTCCAGGCTACCAGAGGGCGCAGTGCTATACTGGTAAATATCAAAAGGCTGTTGTTGCTATGTACATCCCAAGGATCAAATTTATTCCATCGCAAGTAATCAACTAATAACAGGCTTAAAAAACCTATGGTCAATGCAAATTGGCGGTTACGCTCAAGGCTATCCATTAATTTGGGCTGGGCAATGCAAATAAAACCCGCCAGCAGGAAGAACAACCAATAAAAAAAGAAGCATCCATCATTTACCAAGTCGTTAGTTTCGGGATGTTTTTGCACCAGTGCGGCAAACCATACAATACCAGGAACCATTAGCAGGTATACACGTTTTCCTTCTGCCAGCACTTCCAGTTTTGTTTTAATACCAATGCTTTTAGGCGATGCCATCCATGCGAATAACGGAGCAAATAACAGATCATATAAAAACAAATAGGCAATAAACCATAGGTGATGCCAGCTAAAATTACCTTTAGGGTAGGGTACAAAATTAAAAACTGTTTTATAAAACTCCCAATAAGTGCCGGTATAGCCATTGTTTAACCGCTCCATATAGATTTGGGGGGGCACTATTATAAACATTCCCACCAGCAGAGGTATAAATAACCGCCTGAACCTTAAGCCGATAAAGTTAAGGGTGCTACGCCGTTGCATCATAAAATAGCTTACCGTTCCCGAAATAAAGAAGAGCAAGGGCATGCGGAACAAGTGTAAAAAGTAATTCGATTCCATCATTAGGTTGCTGGTTTCATCATTTTTAATGTGCCAGCTATCTTCGGCTACGTAAGGCATAGCCGAATGGAAAAATAGCACACCCAGAATGGATAATATCCTTAACCAGTCTAAGTAAGTTTGCCGTTGTGTAGTATCCATTGTTGTTTTTTAAGTAAAAAAAGCGATATAAATAAAAAAGTTATAATTTTTTTGACCACGGGATGATTTCTGTTGACCAATGAAATGATGTTTGTATCTGTTTTGATACTATTAATCGTTTACTTTGTGTTACACAAATCGTTGCAAATGGAGATCAAAGCGTTAACTGAACTGGAAATACAAAATTTAAGACAAGAAACAAAAGGAACAGTTGGAAAGATCCATTTTAATAATGCTGGTGCCTCACTTCCACCCGATGTTGTGGTGGAAACCGTGATCAGTTATTTACAGGAAGAGGCGACCCTTGGCGGATATGAAACTGAGTTTAAATATAAGGAACAATTAGAGAATACCTATGTATCCATTGCCCGGCTGATCAATGCGGGCAAAGATGAGATTGCTATTGCAGAAAATGCAAGTACCGCCTGGACGTTGGCTTTTAATGGCATATCCTTTAAAAGCGGCGATGAGGTAATCACCTGCGAAATGGAATATGTAACAAACCTGATTGGGTTTGTACATGCCAAAAAAAAATACGGTATCACAATTAAAGTGATTCCTAATGATATACGTGGCAATTTTTCTATGACGGAATTTGAGGATGCCATCTCAGAAAAAACCAAATTAATTGCTATAACACATATCCCATCAAGTGCGGGAGGTATGATCCCGATTGTTGAAATAGGGAAAATAGCCCGCAAGCACAATATTTTATATTTAGTTGATGCTTGCCAAAGCGTAGGGCAAGTACCCATAGA
Organism: Mucilaginibacter sp.; assembly: GCA_025352225.1. Classification (GTDB taxonomy): domain Bacteria; phylum Bacteroidota; class Bacteroidia; order Sphingobacteriales; family Sphingobacteriaceae; genus Mucilaginibacter. The sequence continues at coordinate 56,040 of JANXTT010000023.1, forward strand.
TGTAAAAGAAATTAATTGTGATATGTTGGCTGTAACGGGCCGTAAGTATTTACGTGCACCCAGAGGTACAGGCTTTTTATTTGTAAGAAAAGCTGTTCAGGATAAGTTGGATAGTATATTTATAGATGGCTTTACAGTACAATGGGTTACTGAGGACGATTACAAAATAAGAGATGATGCCAGGCGGTTTGAATTGTACGAAAGAAATCGCGCGTTGACACTCGGATTAGGTAAAGCTGTTGACTATGTACTAAATATTGGGGTTGACAGAATTTGGCAAAGGATTCAATTTTTGAGCAGACTTATGCGCCAGCAACTAAAAGGTATTAATGGCATAACCGTGCACGACATTGGCGACCAACAATGCGGGATCGTTACATTTTCAGTAAATGGAATTGAGAGTGCCCTGATAAAAAACGAATTGGCTGAAAAGCAAATAAACGTATCTGTAGGCCTGGCTAAATCAACCTTATATTATATGAATAAAAACCATTTAACTGCCGTGGTAAGAGCTTCTTTACATTATTATAATACCGAAGAGGAGATTAAATTATGCTGTAAGGAATTAGTTTTATTGTGTAAGGAGGTAGAAAATTAGGTGCATTCTAATCTTCTGAAGCGGCCAGAAATGCAATGTGAAAAGTTGAGCCCACAGTAAGCTCGCTTTCCACCCATATACGGCCCTTATGCCTTTCCATTATCTTTTTAACAATGGCCAGGCCTACACCTGAGCCTTCATATTCGTCAACATCATCCGAACGTGTAAAAAGGTCGAATATCTTTTCCAGATCATGCAATTTAATTCCAATGCCATTATCGGTCACACGGTAGCGAACTTGATTTTCAAAATGCTCACCACTGACGTTAACAACCGGCGATATGGTTTTACTGGAGTATTTAATGGCGTTTCCTAATAAATTAGAGAAAACTTGCTGGATCATGGTTTCGTCGCCATAAATATGAGGTGTAGTGCCAATATCAATAGTCAGGGCTAAATGTTCATTAGCTACCAATAACTGCTCTTTCAAATCAGCGAGCAAGGCAGCCACGTTCACAAAACGAGGCTTAACCTTTATTTGCCCCGCTTTAGAATAATTAAGAACCTCCTCAATCATCACCTGCATGCGGTCGGCACCGGTAAGAATACATTCCAGCATCCGTTGCTCGCGGAAATTTAACTGAGCACTGCGCTGGAGCAGCTGAGAAAAACTTTTGATTGTTGTGAGCGGATTTTTAAGGTCATGAGAAATG
>JANXTT010000038.1 GCA_025352225.1 Mucilaginibacter sp.
CTAAATCAACGGGAGCAGTCAATGGGGGAACTGCTAAAAAAAAAGCAGTCGCATAACGCGAAACTGAAAGTTTAATATAGGATAAGAAACGGGTCAGATTTGACCTGTTTTTGTATTCGTAACGGTATAACTACGCTGTGATGTTGGCTTATTTTTAAAGAATAAAAACTAAACGATTGTCAACGGTAAGCCGGGATAATGTAGGTTGCCAGAATGTCAAAAGCCCGCTTAGCAGTCCAGCTTTCGTAGTTACCCTGCGTGAATACTATGACAAGGTCAAGTTTTTTGATCATCATGATATATTGGCCGCCGTTCCCCGAAGCAAATACAACCGGATATTCGCCATCTTTTAGCTTTACGATTTCATTATACCAATAGTAGCCGTAAAAAGTTTGTTGTGGTGTTGCAATTTTAGAGCGGCTGAATTTGATAAAAGACCAATTATCCGGAATGGGAATAGTCGCGGATGTAGAAGCCTTCAACCAGCTTTCTGAAACGATCTGATGGCCGTTATATGACCCATTGTTCAGAACCATCTGACCGATTTTCAACATATCGCCGGGTAATATATAAAATGAGCCTGCTGTCATACCATGTCCCGCTGGGTCAACGGTCCAATGGTAATGAGTAATGCCGATTGGCCCGAATAAATTTTTAGCTGCGAAATCCATAATAGGCATACCTGTTGCCTTTTGAATGATACCACTAATGATCATAGGATCGCAGGAGGTATAATTCCATACCTTCCCAGGTTCATTTTTCATAGGAAGCGCCAGCGCAAATTTTACCCAATCACTACTTTTGATCATTGCTGATTCACAATCTTTGCCATCGTCCGTCCACTCGTCACAATCAAAACCTGAATGCATTTCAAGCAGGTCTTTTATGGTCATCATGCGCTTAAGGGGATCATTGATAAAGGCGGTGTCATCCAGGAAATAGTTGCACACTTTTTGATTAACGTCTTTGATCAGGCCCTGGTCAAGGGCAATACCCAATAGCAGACTGGTCACAGATTTGAATGAGGATCGACTGTCATGCAGCGAATCGGCAGTGTAATCATTGAAATATTGTTCATAAACTGTACGGCCGCTTTTAGAGACAAGGATGCTATGTATGCCCTTATAGTGGCCTTCCTGTACGGCTTTGGTCATTCCTTCCAGCTGAGCATCAGCAGTACACGCGATCATTAACAAAAAAAATAAGCTTAATAACTTTTTCATGCTACAAATAACGGCTTACGCAAATGATAAAACGTTCCAACTTATAAGATGGGCACTGTTTTCAACGATGATTTGTATTCAGCGGGGCTTTGACCGGTCATGTTCTTAAAAGTCCGGTTAAAAGTTGTTTTGGAATTAAACCCACAATCAAAAGCAATACCCAATAAAGTGATATGATCATAAATTGGGTCCAACATCTTCCGTTTAACTTCCTCAATCCGGTAGGTATTGATAAAGTCATTGAAGTTCTTTCCGGTGCCAGAATTAATGATCCTGGAAAGTTCGTTCGGGTGCACTTCCAGCGCTTCGGCCAACTCACGGAGTGTCAGTCCTGCATTGTGGTGAAAGAGATTAGCCTCGATCTGGGCTTCGAGCCATCCTGTCAACTGCTGCAACTCATCTGACGGCGGACTGAATGATGGCTTGACAATTGGAAGTTCAAAGATAACGAACTCGGGACGAAGAAAAACCTCCGCTCCAGTCCATACGATCATAACCGAGAGCAGCAGGTAAAGCGGGTAGTAACTGCTGATGCTTAAACTATAATGATAAAACACGAAATCGACTGTGATAAAAGGTGCCCACAACAACCAAAGTAAACCAAAACCCACGAGTAAGCGCTGTAGCCAGCGGTATTGATAGCGGTCAGCGTCGCTAAACTGCTCAGCTAATAGTTCATGATAATTCCGGAGCTGGCGAAAGGACAGGAACACATAGCTCAACACAGAGATTAAGGCCAGTGCCTGAACGACGGGGTTAAGCACTAAAAACGCCTTGGTATCAAAGGTTGCCATGGCGGTTCGCCTACTTTCCAGCACCTCGACTATCAAAACACCTTGTTCGAATATTAAAGGAAAAAAATGTAGCCAATCAGCCAATTTGAACCTCCGTTCAGGGTTAAGCAATTTTCTAATGTAAAAATAAATCAGGGGTCCGATAGATAAGCTGTACTGTAAAGGTACCCAGCTCCAGCGTGGAAAATACTGGCTAAGGTGAATATCAATGCTCAATACCCAGACCATCCATAAAACAATAATCAATAATACCAGACCAAGGAACCGGTTTGCTTTTTGGTTGATTCGTTTAACAAGAAATAATAAAACAGAAAACGTAAGACCTGTACTGATCGTACCGAGAAATAACAGGTCATACAAGTTTATCGCAAAGTTCCATTTCATCGATGTCAAATTTAATCAACCCTATTTATATTCAACTAAATATTAGCTGGTGATGACGGTTTTATAATCATTGACGCTAAAATTAAAAAATCCGGAAACATCTTTTATTAAACTTATCGGGCATGCAAAACCTAAATTTAGCACAAAGATTTTTGGACTATTCAACCTTTTTTCCTGGCAACGAAAAATCTCGCAAGTACAGCGGTACTTTCGAGGCTTTTGTACCTGAAAACGATTGCTCAAACGAACGTTTGGCCTCTCTATTTGATGATTAGGCCGATTTTAATATCTAACCCGTTTTTAATTGAACCGACACAATTAAAACTTTATTTCCAAACTCTATAAATAATAGCAGCGTAAACGATGCAGCCGACAAGCACCATATTCAAGGTTTCAAACAAGGTCTCCGGAAATGTTGGCGATTGAATGACATATGCCGAAAACGACAGCACAATCACTGCGAGCGAACTGATGCTCAATATCCATTTTCTTGGTAGATTCGGTTTGATGGGTACCGCAACGATTGATGCAGAAACCAGCGAGGGTTGAGACTCGTAGGTTAAGTCCAGATTGATGTGTTCAGCGAGTCGGCGCCAGGTGTATAACCGGGGTAACACCTCAGCGTTCTCAATGCGCTGAAGAGAACGCAGACTGATACCGGCGAGGTCGGAAAGTTCCTTTTGGGTCAGGGGTTTTTTCAGCCGCCCGTCCCTGACAAGCGTGGCCGTTTGCCCACGCTTCAAAGAGGATATTTCGGTTACGACATTCAACGACATTTAGGCGACATTTTACGCGGTTGCTTTGTTTCGGAAACTAAGGTAGTAATTTAGCACCTGAAATGAAAAACTGGTTCCACACTTATCCGAACGTGTCACGCCTTATCTTAAGTGCGTTTCTATTGGCTGCTGCTCTGATCGGCAGCGGATTTATCCGTATACCTTTTGTACCGGTCGGCTTGGTGCTGGTTATTCTGGTGACCTGGCTGATGCTGCGCAGCGAGGGAAGAGATTTGAGTTTCTTAGGCTTTGATGTGAAAGTCCGTCACTTATTGCTTATACCTGCTGGTTTGTTGTTGGGTATAACTTCGTACTTATTATCGTTCTACGTCGGAACGCTGGTGCGCGGAGACCATATCAAGGTTAGCCGTATGATCGACGGCACTATGTTGTTGAAAGAGTTTTGGCGCGTTTTGCCGACTGCGGCAGTTCAGGATTTTATTATTGTGGGTTACTGTTACGTGAAGCTTATAGAACTGACTAATAAACGGATCGCGACTGTGATGTTCGGGCTCTTTTTTATTAGTCTACATGAGGTGTGGGGCGGCAATATCGTGAATGATCTTTTTTATGCCTCTACTTTATTCATGGGTTATTTAATGTTCTCTACCGCATACTTGCGGTCAGGTAGTATCTGGTTGGTAATAGGTTTGCATTGGGGCAACAACTTTGCGAACTCGTATCTTTTTACCTTCACTCATACTGCAACTTCTTGGTTATATATCAGTGGACAACAGCAACACAATCTGACGACGGTATGGCAAGCTATCGGCTTGTTTATTGCACTCAACATCGGTGCCGTCAGCGTGATTATAGCTGCTAAGCTACTATGGCGACCCCAAAATTGATTTGCATTATGAGCATGTAAACGTTAATTCTGAATTGCATTAAAAGACTAATTTTACAAGAAGTCAAAGCTTTATCCTGCCTGTAAAATTTTGAGTACCCATAGTGGGAATTGAACCTATAGTCTCTTAACTTTATTGACTATAATCGAACAAATGTTTCAGCTATTGCTTTTTGCAAAGCAGTTTCAACATCACATTGATTTGCGTAATCCGGCCATACTTTAAGGACGCTTTCGATCTGCCTGATGATCTCATCGGGCTTTTTTATGGTCATTTGTTTGGCTACTTCCAGTAGGTCTTTCCGGTCTATACCCTGTCTTTTGCCATTAACGCTTAGTGATTGCTGGCTGACCCAGGGGCTATCCGGGCGGTAAGCATGGCATACATCATAAGCCGGGGCTAATGCCCATCGCCCTTGCTTACCCATAGTAAAGGCAAAGTTCTTGGTATGGTCATCGCAGTTTCTCGCCAGCACATTAAATACCATCCGGCGGTACATTTGCTCAGCCTGTGGATAGTCCAGTCGTAAGGAGCGCATCGTTTGAAAGAGTTGCTCATAGCTGTAAGAACCGACATTGTTAAAATCAAAATGCTGTAATGCGCAAAAGGTTTGAACATGAACTTTGCCCTGGTCGGGAATACGGTCAAAACGCCTGGTCATAAAATGTGCGCGGCCATGCTCTTCCAATAACCGGCACTCAGTCATTTCTATTCCGCAATCCACCGCCATCAGATGATAAGCCATTTCAACGCGCCCATAATCCCTTGAAGTGCCAAATTGCGCATCATGCACCCCATCAAACTTGATAAGCCATTGGGTAAAGCCTTTCGGCGCTTCGGCTTGTCCGCTTCGGACTTCCCCTGTTTTAGGATTATAGGCAATAACCGCTTTAGCACGGGCACCACCTGCGGAGGTGCCGATCTTTAAAATATCCAACAATCCTTTTTCCTCATCCTTAGACAGATCGGCATGAAAGTCCTTTCTTCCTGACAGGATAGCTTCGGATATTTCTACCAGGCTATCCACTTCCAACTTAGTAGAGGTGTTTTTACCTTTCGGTTCAACCGGCTCGAACTCCAGCGCACCCATGCCGCGCTGTCCGATGAAGCATAACATTTCTACCGGGTTCATACTATCCGCCGGGCGGCCTACCCGTGCCAGCCAGGTATTAATTAAAGTATTACCATAACGGTCAGGCAAAATATCCGCTAACAGTCCGGGTAATCCCTTAAAGGTTTGATTTTCCCTTAATTCATTGAAAGAAAATATCCTTCCCTTGGCTGTGCCAATGGGCATTTTGAGTGGGGAAATATCCCATCCCATTCGTAAAAAGGCTGGCTCAAACTCAAAATCCGCAACTCCTTTTTCCGCATCCCACGCTATCGCACCGACACGTTCACCCCAAAGATTTATAAATGCACTATTGATCATTACCAGTTTACTTTAGGGGAATTAGTTGAGGCGTCATTATTTCGGGCGCGTTGCCGTTTTTGCTGTTCCAATTTAGCTAAAGCTAAGGGACTGATTTTTTGTTCTATTTCAAATGATTGTAGTACTGGTAGTTGTTCCAATACCCGCAAGATTTGCAATAAGGAAAGCAGCGTACCGCCATTCCCTTTTTCGATTTGTCCCACGGTAGAACGGTTAATACCGGCTGAATCAGCAACCTGTTGTTGGGTTTTATTCTGTTGTAAACGGGTTTCCTGTATGAATTGACCAATGAGGTTTAAAACACCCTTGTCGCTCATAGAGTACCAATCTATGCTGTTTTTTTCCATCACTAAATGATTTTATAGTAGTTAATGCTTATTTTTCTAAACAAAAATACAATATTTTTAAATAACAATACTAATTAAGGTTGATAATGATTGTTTTTTACATCATTAAGACTTGATTTATAGTTTAATGATGGATATTTTGAGCATTGAGATTATTCTACTAGTTCTGATGCTGTCCCTACGGCCAGGCTATACGCTACATCTTTCTCTGAAAGGATTAAACTCAGCCGTAGAGTCGCCTCTAGGGCTGGTCTTCAGAACCGTGCATGAAAGTTTCCCTTCACACGGCTCCTCGTCCGTTAATCGTTTATATGAAGCAAGCTGTCTTTCCTCGTTTTGGTGACATGACAATGAGCGTGCAATAATTGCACATTGGCCCATATATCTTTTCCTCCCAAATACAAAGGAATAATATGGTCGGTATCCATATCGTCGCCTAACGTAAACTGCAATTTGCATATTGAACATCGACCTTTTTGTTTCCTCAAAAGCATGGCTTTTCTGCTTGATAACGTAGGGTATCGACCAAGCCTTGCGCCCCAATAAGACCAGTCACCATCGTATGGTGAGCGGTCCTCTTTAACTTTGACGTGTCTGATGATTGGAGTTTCACTATAGAGCCTAAGAGACTTCCCTTTACGAGCAGCAAATGTCCAACGACCGGTTTCCAATCGCCAGTATTTGCGGTTTACCCAAGTTTGGGTCTTATTCGGGTGTCTTCGATTCGCCCATCGCCTCAAAGATTGAAACAGCTTGTGTGACATATTATTAAACACCCTTTTTGATACAACTGTCGAATGAAATTTACTCCACCCCCTTATGACAGGATTAAGTTGTTCTATCAGGCGTTCTTGTTCGATTGCACGGTTGCGGCGTACAATGTTTTGTATGGCTTTATGTTGTTTCTGTTGAGACTTTTTCGATGGCCTAATAAAAGTTTTGAAGCCAAGAGGCTTTCCATAGTTGCTTTTTCCTGTATGCGTTTTGCCAACATTATATTGACCAATGTGCATGCCCAAAAAGTCGAATCCCCGGTTGCCGTGCTCATCCTGTAGTAAGGTGTGTGCAATTCTCGTCTTTTCCTCTTTCAGGTTTAAATCAATATCTGCAAGCCATAATTCTATAGCTGCCTTACAATGATTTATAACCGCGAGATCTTTATGAAAGACTAAGAAGTCATCAGCATATCTAATAAGTATTGGGCCGCCACGAACAGGGAATTTCTCTTTAACGATTTGTTCCATACCGTGTAACGCAATGTTAGCCAACAACGGAGAAATCACACCGCCTTGCGGCGTGCCTTGTTCAGTCTGATTAAATACATCATCCTCTAACACCCCGGCTTTTAACCAAGCCCTAATCAATCTTCTTAGGCTGGGAATGGTATTTAACTTTGTTAACAGTTTTTCATGACTGATTTTATCAAAGCATTTCTCAATATCGGCATCTAATACATACTTAGGCTTACTTTTAATTGATAAAAAGATTGCTTCAATAGCATCATGGACTGAGCGACCAGGCCTAAACCCATAACTATTGGGTTCAAACCGCGCTTCCCATTCGGGTTCAAGGGCTAATTTAACCAGTGCTTGTGCAGCACGGTCTTTCATAACGGGTATGCCCAAAGGGCGCTTTTCATTACTGTTTGGTTTCGGAATCCATACTCGGCGAGTTGGTTTAACCTTTGCTTCCAATAAGTCTTGGTTGCTAAGTTTCATTCGCTGCACCGGCGTTAGTTTTCTTACACCATCAACACCCGCTGTTTTCTTCCCTTGATTGTCCTGCGTTACTTTCCTAACCGCCAATAGCTTGGCGGCATTAGATTTCAATAACAGTTTTTGTAGTTTGCGCATAGATATTACATCTCCGCGCATGCTTGCCTGATAAATCCGTTTTTGCAGCTTGAAAACATTACGCTGAACTTTCGTCCAGTTAATTGTTTTCCATTCATACATCGGTCGTATTGCCGTGTTCATCGTCTTAAACTGCTACTTACTAAATTTACCATTAACGTCGTGGGTACGTCTGCTTATCCTTTGGCTTTCCCAAAGGCATTTGCTTTTTACCCAATCTTTTCTTGTTAAGGCATAAAGATGGCTTCCCTCTGCTTTTGCAGAGCCTTAACAAGATTACCTTGTTCCGATTATCTGTATGGTCATTAATTGACAAAGGGTTAGCGTCCTATTCTTCACCGGATTACAATTGTTTGAACGATTGATGGGCGACATAACCATCAATCCAGTAATCGTTTCCATTTTGGGCAAGCCTTACAACCGTAGTTGAATAACCTGAGTAGGCTTGTTGACAGTGACGATGATTCAAACATAGGTTCGTTGCCTACGCATACCCCTACACTTGCAAAGGATTGAGTGTCAGATTCCACTCGTACTTGCTTTCTTTCCTGCTGCACCCATGCAGTTGCCACCTGCATAAATGAGGAAAGTGTTTTCATCTGTTCAAATAGATGGAATGGTGTTCCCATTCACCAGATAATCAGTTATTACAAAGAACATTTTTGTAATGTCCGCTTACTTTACTCACGGACAACAAGTCACACATGCCGCTATTATCCTTGACAGGGGATTTTAAAAGGTTGCCTGCTTAAAAATCCTGCTACTGCATTTTCGCTGCGCTGCAAAAGCATCCGCTTTATTAAACTGCTGGAAGATGCAATTAAGAGCATCATTCAGGACTTCACTTGTTTACCCGCTACGCCGGGAAAAGCTGCATTTGCCTTCTCTCTGCACTTAATTTACTGCTAATAGATCAGACACTTTAAGTAGCTATTTTCCAATCGAAACGGAGAAAAAGGCAGCTAAGGTTTTGCCCGCATTGCTAATAGACTTTTAAAACATCCGCAAAAGACTACGGCATAATGAATTAACTCGTCCCTCGCCAATTCACCCTGCGGGACTTATTCCGTTTCCTTTTGCCTGCTGCGGGCACCTTTTAATTGCTTTCTTTTTTTCCGTTTTTTCTTTTGAAAAATAGCTTTTTAGGAAAGTCTTCGGGAAAAGAGGGAAACAAAAAAATGATTTTTTAACCCTTTAAAAGCAGTAAAAATGAAAACAGCAGTAAAAAATGCAACAGGTGTACAAGGTACAACCGCAAAAAACGAAGCAACCAACAAATTCACAAACCGCCCAAGCTTAACCCAAAAGGAAGCCAAAGAAGATGAAAACGTTAAAAATCAAGCACCTGCCCAAACTCCGCAAGTTGAGGCAACCCACCACGCCGAAATCAAGGGCGATAGCCCCGCTACAGTGGATAACAAACCCGCTCACATTGACGGGCAACCCGAAAAACCCGAATTGAAAGAAGAACCTAAGGCAGAGGCGGTAAAGGCGGAAGAACCAACAGCGGAAGTAAAACCCGTAAAATTCGCTTTGAATTTAGAAAGCACCTTAAAGGTAGTAGATGATTTACACCGCAGGAGCATCCAACGGGTAAACCTGATTGCCCGCATCAACCAATTAACAGCCTTTGAGGTAGCGTTAGCGCAGGAAAATGACGAATTGGAAGATAACCCGTATCAGGGTTGTAAACTGATTATTAAAGATGATAAGAACCGGGAATTTATCACCACTACACCGGGATTGATCCGTTTGGTATCTCAATACATTTTTGATGCTTGTAGCGACAAACTGGCGGAAATTGAAGCCAATATCGTTTTTCCTAATGCCTAATAACTCTAATGCTCCCTCCGTTAGCCAACGGACGGGGGCATTTTTAAATTTCACCTTAAAAGATAATCCGATGTACGAGCAATTTATAGAGTTAACCAACCAAATATTTTGGGAAGGTTACGCAGAGCAATTAGCACAGGAAAACCCGGTAAGGTTTCAATTTGAGTTAAACGATTTTATCAACACCTATCAAAATTAAGGCAATGGAAGATAAAATCTTTTTGCTACTGAAAATAACCATCAAAACCACGCATAAGGATATTCACGATGCAATACAGGAACTGCAAACTAAAACGCAATTAACGGTAAGCAGTACCAAAAAAGTCAAGGTTTTGAAAACAGAGATCATGCAGTTAAAAACTAAAACCCTTTAAAATTAAATTCTCATGGCACATCAAATAAATTTCAATCAGAAAACAGGCAAAGACAGCTTTATGAGTGTGAAAGAAAAAGCCTGGCACAACCTCGGGCAGGTCATAGACCGTTACCCGACCAGTAGCGAAGCCATACAACACGCCGGACTGGATTATATCGTTGAAAAACGCCCTTTATTTACTTACGATACGGCAAACCATATCGGCAAAACAGCAGATAGTATCATTATCCCTGAAATAACCGTACCTAATTTCTTTGCGACCGTTAGGGCCGACACGGAACAGGTTTTGGGCGTAGTAGGCAATGATTATGAAGTGGTACAAAACAGGGATGCTTTTTCTTTTTTTGATGCTATCGTAGGCGGTGGCGAGGGTATTTTATACGAAACAGCCGGGGCTTTAGGCAATGGCGAACGGGTATTTATAACCGCTAAACTACCCGATTATATCAAAGTAGGCAGAAAGGATATGATCGAGCAATACCTATTTTTAACCACCTCCCATGATGGTTTAGGGAGCATTACCGCCGCTTTCACCCCCATAAGGATAGTTTGCAACAACACGCTAAACGCTGCCATGCAGAGCAATAGCAATGCCATTAAAATACGTCATACCGCATCCGCAGGGGAGCGTTTAAAACAGGCGCATACGCTTATGGGTATCAGCCACGTTTTAGCAGGTGAAATGGAGGGCTTGTTTAATCAATGGGCGAAAGCGCGTATCACCGATACCGAAGTGAAAAAATTAATACAGATTGCAATGGCACCTAATAAGGAAGTGCTGACCAATTTAGCCGAAGGTAAATTAGACCTGTTATCTACCCATTATACCAACATCGTAGATAATGTGTATGAATACGCTTTGGCAAGCCATACCCAGCAATTGGAAACTACCGCCGGAACGGTGTTTGGTGCTTATAATGCGGTAACGGGCTACTTTCAGAATGTGCGCAGTTTTAAAAGTGATGAAGCAAAGTTTAAATCCATCATGGATGGAACTGCCAAGCAACGGGCGCAAACTACTTTTAACCTTTGTGGCGATTTTGTAAAGCACGGAGGCGAGGCTCTGATTTATAATTGATAACCAAGGGGGAGCGATCCCCCTTTAATTTTTATAGCATGAGTATCTTAGCAGATAAAACAGATTTTAAGGTTTTGAAAATTATATCAAAATGCCTTAAACAGCTTGAAGAGATTAATATTTTAAACTTGAATGTGACTAAAATAGATGATTTTGAAATTAGCCTTGCGACAAATATGCTAAAGAGCGTAATAGATAATAACGAGCAGGTGATAATCATAAACCCCGTTACATAGATCATTTTCCTTAAACATACTACAAGGGGGAGCAATCCCCCTTATTTTGAAAATTGCCCGGCGGCGGGCTACGCCCGCCCGGAAGAACACCCCCTGTTTTCCTATTATTTGATGATCTTTGGTGAAAACAGGGGGTGGTTTGAAGTAAAAGGCTATTAAATTAAACAAGCAGTACATAATAAGATAAAATCAATTATTAAAAACATAAATTTATAAGGGGGGATTTTGAAAACCAGTTTAAATGTGTTAGGTTTAAATAACCAATCCTATATCCAAATCAAATTGAAAAAAATTGATTTACACATTCACACTAAATCTTCAATAAGTGACGCCGCATTTGAATTTAGCCTTGCAAGTCTACAGGGGTACGTTACCAAGTCTGAAATTGACTGCATTGCAATTACTAATCACAATTTATTTGATTTAAAGCAATTTGAGGAAATCAGATCCAATTTACGTATTAAAGTATTTCCTGGTATTGAAATCAATCTTGAAAGTGGGCACTTACTATTAATATCAGATATTGTTGCCTTGGAAGAATTTGAGATTCAATGCAATATGGTTGAAGCTGAGATAGCAAACAAGAACGATTCTATATCTGTTGAAACGTTCAAAATAATTTTTCCAGACTTAAGTAAGTATTTATTAATCCCACACTCCGACAAGAATCCTATTATTTCAAAAGAGACTATTAACAAGTTAAGTCCTCATATCTATGCAGGCGAAGTAACAAGTCCTTCCAAGTTTAAAATGTGTATTCAAGATGTCACTAAGCTAACGCCAGTAATATTTAGTGATGTGAGAATTATTGAAAATATGTCACCCTATCCTACTAAAGCTACTTTTGTAGACATCGGCGACTTAACACTGATGGGGCTAAAATTTTGCCTTCGAGACAAAACAAAGGTGTTTCTTTCTAAAGATGACGGTAACGAACGTTTTCAAGCCACAGATGACGGTTTATATTTGTCCACTGGTTTAAATGTAATATTAGGCGAAAGATCTTCTGGAAAATCATACACGCTAAATAAAATTAAGTCAGCGTTCACAGATAATATTAAATATATCGAACAGTTTGCTCTATTGCAAAATGACGAGGAAAAGTTTAAAACGTTAATGTCAAATCGCAATAGCGATGTTAGTGAGCGATTCCTGAAAGAATTTAAACATGTCGTTGAAGATGTTATAAATATTGACTATACAGCTAATAAATCAGAAATAGGTCAATATCTTGATAGCTTAATTAGATATGCCTCGGATAGTCATAAACATGATAGCTTTTCTCGCGCGAGACTTTTTGATGAAGTACAGTTTTCTATCTCAGAGTTAAAAGGTCTCAGTGACTTAATCGAGGCTACGGCAAAATTAATTGATAATACATCCTATAGTCAAATAATAGTTAAGCATTTAAATATTGAAAATCTTAAAAAGTTAATATGCGAATTGATTGAAAACTACATTGATAGTTATGAATTGAATTTGAAAAGAAATTGGGTCAATGAGTTAGTTAATAAAATAAAAGATGATTTAAAACTTAAAACCACAATTGTTCCACCAAATGAAATTGATTTATATAACAGCATTTGGGAAAATTATAAAGTCAAGAAATTCATTAAAATTGTGGATGAAATTAGGAAAGAAAGAGAAATTGAGCGGAAAGAATTTGGTTCATTTAAGGTAGTTGTTTCAACAAAGAAGTTTACCGGTGCTCAAAGAATGAAAACAATAAGCAAAACCCAATTAACATTTACGGAAGCATTTAACAAGTATAATGGTCCCGGTTCATTTCTTAAAGCTCTCAAAGAAACGGGACTACCACCTACAGAAATTCATAAATTCTTTGTGGATATTGATTACATAACCTTAAATAGAGATAACTTTTCTGTTTCTGGGGGTGAGCGTTCGGAATTTAATCTATTGCATGAAATAAAAGATGCTATGCGCTATGAAATGTTATTAATAGATGAGCCTGAATCCTCATTTGATAACTTGTTCTTAAAAAGTGAAGTAAACAAATTATTAAAGGACATCTCTGCGCATATCCCAGTAATTCTTGTAACACATAACAGCACGGTTGGAGCGTCAATAAGTCCTGATTATATTGTTTACACTCGTAAAAGTGTTAGTCAGAATGTAGTAAAATATCAGGTATTTTCCGGATACCCATCCGATAAACAACTAAAATGTGTTGACGGTGAAGTAGTAGACAATTACGGAGTGATGATGGCCTGTTTAGAGGCTGGTGAGCAACCTTACGAAGAGAGAAATAAAACTTATGGATTACTTAAAAATTGACGATAATAAAGCTTTCTTTAATAGAAGAGAGAACGATAAAGATTATTGGCACCCAATCGACGAAATTAACAAGGAGGATTTATTTAAACTTTTGAACTTAGCTGTTGAAAGCGATTTTAAAATGGATGAATATGACGAGAAATTATTGCAAAATAAAGCGCATCAGATTATATACAAACACCTTCATGCAAAATTCGCTGAGATTCTATTAAATAAAAACAAGTTTAAAGATGATAGCGAGAATCTATTTAAAGAAGCATGGGAAAAATATAGGCAAACGGAAAATGTAAATGGATCTTCCGAAACTCCCGGCCAAGCTGTTTAAAACACTTTAAATCATTAAGATCCGAAGTATATTAAATATAAAGATAGAATAACAAATCAATATTCGCCTTTCGGCATATATTTTAACGAGCGGAATAGATAATTATGAGCAGGTGATACTTATAAACCCCAATCAATGTCAGGTCAGAGATATTTAACAAAATCCAAATTAAAACTTGCATTTGAATGTCCAACTAAGCTTTTTTATAATTCAAAAAAAGAGTATCCTGATAAAAAGATCCAGGACACTTTTTTGGAAGCTTTGGCCAATGGTGGATTTCAGGTCGGTGAACTTGCGAAATGTTATTTTCCTGGCGGAATTAAAATCGACGAACTTGATTATGACAAAGCACTTCTACAAACCAATGAACTGTTACTTTTAGATAAGGTAACCATTTATGAAGCTGCTTTCTGTTTTGATTTGTTTTTTATCAGGGCAGGCATCGTTGTCAAAGACGGGAACAGCCTGAAATTATTTGAAGTTAAGGCAAAATCATACGATCCTACAAACTTAAAAGCATCAATTTCAAATGCCAATGGAATTTCTCCAAAATGGCAACCCTATGTTTATGATGTTACTTTCCAAAAGTATGTGATCTCCCGTTCCAGGCCCGATTTAAAGCTTAAGGCGTTTTTGATGTTGGCAGATAAAAGTAAAAAGACATCGGTAGACGGTCTGAATCAACATTTTCATATTCAAAAGAATAGGGATAATAAAGTTTCAGTCAAGGTATCAGGGGATGTTTCACTCGCAGCTATTGGACAAGAAATCCTTTGTCGTGTCAATATAGATGAACTGGCAGATATGCTGCTAAAAGATGACCCGCTGTATAATGATGATACCAAATCGTTTAGATAATGGATTGATTTTTTTGCTCAAAAATATAAATCTGATGAACGAATACAGGGCAAAATAAGAGCGTATTGTAAGACCTGCGAGTTTCGCGCTACGCCGGAGCAAGAAGCTTTAGGTTTAAAAAATGGGTATAAGGAATGCTGGAAAAGCGTCAATGGCTTTACGGAGGAGGACTTTTTAAAACCATCTATTCTTAATCTTTGGGACTTTAGGAAAAAAAATGAGTATTTGGATAATAAAGTATTTTTTCAATCTCAATTAAGTAGAATTGACTTGGAAGGTCAGAAACCCAAAGTTAATACTGAACCAGGCCTAAGCCGGGTTGATCGTCAGGAATTACAGGTACAGAAATCAAAAGACAGGGACTTATCTTACTTTTTCGACCACGAGGGGTTTAGACAGATTTCTTCAAGTCTTACCTATCCGCTACATTTCATAGATTTTGAAACCTCTGCTGTGGCAATTCCATTTAACGCGAACCGGAGGCCTTATGAACAGATCGCTTTTCAGTTTTCACATCATGTGCTTCATAAGGACGGCACTGTTGAACATAAAGGGCAGTGGCTCAATACGGAGGAAGGCAACTTTCCCAATTTTGAATTTATCCGGAAACTTAAAGCGGACCTTGATGGAGATAGCGGCAATATTTTTCGTTATGCTGCTCATGAAAATTCTATACTTAACGCTATTCACCGGCAGCTAAGAGAATCGTCCGAAACTGATGCAAAGGAATTATGTTCATGGATTGAAACCATTAGCAAATCCACTGGGGACAGTACCGTAAAATGGGAAGGCAATCGCAACATGATAGATTTATTGGATTGTGTTAAGAAATTTTATTACTCTCCACTAACCAACGGATCAAATTCTATTAAAGATATTTTGCCAGCTATTCTAAACAATAGCTCATTCCTTCAGGAAAAGTATAGCCGCCCCATCTACAGGGAAAAAAATCAGAGTTTAAATTTCAGTGAAAAGGTATGGATCGGACTTACTCCCACGGGTAAGGTAATCAGTCCTTATAAACAACTGGAGCCTATATTTACCGAAATAGACGAATCATTATTAGACGATCTGTTGATGGACGAGGAGGCTGAATTGAGTGATGGTGGGGCGGCAATGATGGCTTATGCCCAAATGCAATTTACAGAAATGAAACCCGAGGAAAGGAAAGCTATTCATTCATCACTTTTAAAATATTGCGAACTGGATACATTGGCAATGGTGATGATTTGGGAAGATTGGCAACAACAACTTAGATTTTTTGAAGCGAATGGTAAAGAATAATAGAAGAGCCATTTAACTGGCGGTTAGTTATTTTTTGTAATTTTAAATCTCTATGCAAACTGACCCTACTTTTGAAATTGTCTTATCAGACATCACCATGACTGTTACCAGCCATTTTGTAGCCAGTGATGAAGTTTTCAGAATTGAATTTTCAGACGGCAGGCCGCCGTTGGTAGTTCACGAAGCGTTAGGAGGCAATCGCCCATTTTGGACGTCCTTACCACAAGGACGTCAGAAAGAGGCTGAATTTTTTGGAGCAAGAATTGCACAGTATTTAAAAAATAAATAGGTATGTGTTACTATAACGGTCAAAAAGTATCAAGAGCGGAGTTTATTAAGTTATTGCAATTAGAGAAAGC
Organism: Mucilaginibacter sp.; assembly: GCA_025352225.1. Taxonomy (GTDB): domain Bacteria; phylum Bacteroidota; class Bacteroidia; order Sphingobacteriales; family Sphingobacteriaceae; genus Mucilaginibacter. The sequence continues at coordinate 16,302 of JANXTT010000038.1, forward strand.
AGTAAAGAAATACGATTTTTTGAACCGTGCCGTACATAACGGATTTGCTTATGCTCCAATCGCTGTTCTAAAAAGGGACACCGATGAAACGAATTTTGATATTGTCCAAATGGAATGGGGATTTTTACCTCCGTATTTAAAAAACCGGGAGGCTGTAGCTAAATTTAGAAATGGCTATAAGGACGAACAAGGAAAATGGCATATTGGTTATACCACGCTAAATGCCAAAGCGGAAAATCTGTTTAACAATGAAAAAGGGAACCCATCCATTTATGCCGATGCAGCAAGGAAACGCAGGTGTTTGGTCCTATCAACAGGCTTCTATGAATGGCGACATGTGTTCCCCCTGAATAAAAAAACTGGTCAACCCTTAAAAACTTCTATAAAATACCCGTATTACATATCTGTAAAAGATCAGGAATACTTTTATATGGCCGGTATTTGGCAGGAATGGACAGACAAAGATACGGGTGAAATCGTGCAAACTGTATCGGTAACCACTGCGGAGGCCAACCCACTAATGCAGCAGGTTCATAACTCTAAAAAACGTATGCCAACAATACTTAACGATGATTTGGCTTATGAATGGATGTTTGGCGACCTGAATGATGAAAGAATAACAGAGATTGCGCTATCGCAATTCCCGGCGAAACAAATGGATGCCTGTACTATTGCAAAAGAGTTTTTAGCTACTCTGGAACCGGCAACGCCATTTACTTATGAAGACTTACCAGCCATTGAATACGCGATTTAATAAAAATTGAATTTCATAAATGATAAGATTCGATCTTATCACAAATCAGGTGAATAGTTTCCTCATCCAGTTCACCGGGGTTTTTGCATACCCGCAAAAAATCCCCATCAGGGTCAAGGCTTAAAATTAGCTGCCCACTTTTGTAAATTTCAAATTTGCATTTCTCTCCTTCGTGGTGGATATAGTCCCGCACGTCAAAAGTTTGTTCATTCACTTTCCCTATGGTTATCTGAAAATTCTCTGTTTCCATAACTCTAATTTACTGAATAACAATCTATCAATACAAGTGTGAAAATTTATTTGTCGGCAACGCTATGAAATACTAAAAATATTAGCATAATTTTATAGTCCTTTAACTGTCGAACTCATGAACACGAACCGTCAAATCATACACATGGATCAGGATGCCTTTTTTGTGTCCGTAGAAGTGCGTAAAAATCCGTCGTTAACGGGTAAACCCGTTATCATTGGCAGTCTGTCTGATCGTGGTGTTGTAGCCTCCTGTAGTTATGAAGCCCGGAAATTCGGTATTCATTCTGCCATGCCGGCACGGATGGCAAGGATGCTTTGCCCGCACGGTATTTGGATCAGGGGGAATATGGATGAATATACGACCGCCTCGCATGAGATCACAGAAATATTAAAACAGGAGGTGCCGCTCATTGAAAAAGCCAGTATCGACGAGCATTATATTGATATGACCGGAATGGACAAGCATTACGGCACACTTAAATGCGCCAAAGAACTGCGGTTGAAAGTCATCAAAGAAACTGGATTGCCTATTTCTTTTGGATTGTCGGTAAACAAAACCGTTTCTAAAATGGCGACCAATGAATGTAAACCTAATGGCGAACTTTCTATAGAATATATTGGAGTGCAACCGTTTTTGAATCCCTTATCTATCCGCAAAATCCCTGGACTTGGAGAAAAGACCTTTATAAAGTTGAGTGATATGGGCATTAAACGCATACATGAACTGGCACAAGTCCACCCTGAATATATGACCAGTATTTTAGGTAAGAATGGTATTTGGCTATTGCAAAAAGCAAAAGGAATTGATGATTCCCCCGTTATTCCTTACCAGGAACAAAAGACGATCAGCAGCCAAATAACTTTTAAGCAGGATAGTATTGATTTGGTTTCCATTAATTATTTACTCACCTCAATGGTGATGGATTTAGCGTTTGAACTTCGTCAAAAAAAGAAACAAACTGCTTGTATAACTGTGACGGTGCGTTATTCTACACGCGAAGATGTGACCAAACAGGCCAGCATACCCTATACAGCATTGGATGGCATACTAATAAAGAAAACAAAAGACCTTTTTAAGCAAGCCTACCAAAAGCGAATATTGATCCGACTGGTTGGGGTTCGGCTATCTAACCTGGTGAACGGATTTGAGCAAATAGATCTTTACACAGCATCCGAAGAACAATACAGTCTTTGCCAGGCTATGGATAAGATACGCCGCCGTTATGGGCCTCATTCCATTAAGCTGGCCTCCGGAATGGACTTAAACTTATAGCCATGTATATCAACGTCCATTCTCAATATAGCCTCCGCTTTGGCACGATGTCTATCCCTAAATTAGTGGAAGAGGCAATGGCGCGCGGTATAACGCAAATGGCATTAACTGATATTAATAATTCGACCGGCGTAATGGAATTTATGCGGGAATGTGACGAAAAGGGATTAAAGCCAATTGGTGGATTGGAATTTAGAAGGGACAAACGACTGCTTTATATTGGCATTGCTCAGAATAGAGAAGGAATGAAAGAATTAAATGATTTCCTGACCGAGCATAACCTGGAAAAAAAACCGTTACCAGATACTTCACCTGATTTCGAAAACGCCTTCGTGGTTTACCCCTATGGATACCAGGGTGAATTAAAGGATAATGAATACTTAGGTATTCGTTTTGACCAGTTAAACCAACTATTTAATAAAGACGTTTCAGCTATTAAAGAAAAGTTATTGGCTTTACAGCCGGTATTTGTATCAGACCGGATTGAGTATCGTTTACATGAATATTTGCGTGGCATTGACCTGAATGCCGTACTGACGATGGTAAAGCCGGAAGACAAATGTATGCCAACAGATATGTTTTTAGCGCCAGGCCACTTGGAGGCAAAATTTGCCCGTTACGCCTTTATTTTGGATAACACGCGCAATTTGATGAACCGCTGCGTAATGGACTATCCCAAAGGGAGGATCAATCTCAACCGGAAAACATTCACCGGAAATAAAAAAAACGACAAAGAGTTACTCGAAAAGTTAGCGATGAGCGGCATGGAATACCGTTATGGTAAAACTAACAAAGAAGCATTAAAAAAAGTAAAGCACGAGTTAAAGGTTATTTATGAACTCGACTTTTGTGCTTATTTTCTGATCACCTGGGACATTATCCGTTATTCTTCCTCACAGGGCTATTATCATGTGGGGCGTGGTTCTGGTGCCAATAGCATAGTGGCTTATTGTCTTAAAATTACAGATGTTGACCCCATTGAACTCAACCTATATTTTGAACGGTTTTTAAACGCACAGCGTACTTCGCCACCCGACTTTGATATTGATTATTCTTGGGATGAACGTGAAGATGTGCAGGACTATATTTTTAAAAGGTACGGTAGCCAGCATACAGCGTTGTTAGGTACAATGTCAACATTTAAAGACCGCAGTATAATTAGGGAAATCGGCAAAGTAATGGGTTTACCTAAATCTGAAATTGATGGTTTTACAGACCAAACGCGGGCCGCTCTCAACCGAAATAATGAAACATTTAAAAAAATCACGGCCATTTATGAGCGAATGGCTAACATGCCCAATCAGCGTTCCATTCATGCGGGTGGTGTGCTTATATCGGAAGACCCGATAACCTACTACACAGCCCTTGATTTACCGCCTAAAGCCATGGCTACGGTTCAATGGGATATGTATGAGGCTGAAAAAATAGGTTTTGACAAGTATGATATTTTAAGTCAACGCGGTATCGGGCACATTAAGATGGCGGTTAAATTGGTAGAAGAAAACCAGCAGCGCAAAATTGATATTCACCAGGTCAAATCATTTATGAAAGACCCGGTAGTGAACGCGCAATTAAAAACAGGAAATACCATTGGCTGCTTTTATATCGAATCGCCAGCCATGCGGCAATTGATAAGGAAACTGGACTGCGATAATTATTTGATATTGGTTGCGGCCAGCTCTATTATCCGGCCAGGTGTTGCAAGTTCAGGTATGATGGGTGCATATATTAAATACCATCATGCACCCAACACTGTTAACTATCTCCACCCCGTAATGGAGGAACAACTGAAAGAAACCTATGGCGTAATGGTGTATCAAGAGGATGTAATCAAAATTTGCATTCATTTCGCCGGTATGGATGGCACTGATGCTGATATATTGCGTAGGGGTATGAGTGGCAAATACCGCTCAAAAAAGGAATTTGACCGATTGGTAGAACGATTTTTTGAAGAAGCAAAGAAGTTGGGCAGACCGGATGATGTTGTAGCAGAAGTATGGCGACAGGTATCTTCATTTGCGGGTTATAGTTTTTCTAAAGCACATTCTGCCAGTTTCGCGGTCGAAAGCTACCAAAGCCTATTTTTAAAGACCTATTATCCCAGGGAATTTATGGTCGCAGTGCTTAATAACTATGGAGGTTTTTACAACCGTGCCCTTTATGTGCATGAATTGCAGAAAGCGGGGGCCCACATACACTTACCGTGTGTGAATAACAGCGATGGCATCGTTAACATCAGTGGGGTAGATGTGTATTTGGGGTTTGTTGGTGTCCACGGCTTAAATGATACCTTTATAGAGCTCATCCCCGAAGAACGGCGGGAAAATGGTATTTATCAAAGCCTAGAAGATTTGATAAAACGTACAGGTATCGGATTAGAGCAAGCTATCATATTGATTCGTGTCGGTGCCTTGCGTTTTACTGGAAAAAGCAAAAAGGAATTGCTTTGGAAAGTGCACTTATTAATGGGTAATAAAGTGAAGCCTGAAAATGAAATAGAACTATTTTGTCTGGAAGCAAAGAATTATAGCCTGCCGGTATTGGTAAACACCAATTTAGAAAACGCTTACCATGAATTAGAAATTTTAGGATTTTCCTTGAGCATGTCCATGTTTGACCTGTTGGAAACGGAATATCGCGGTGAGGTTTGTGCAGGTGATTTGATAAACCATGTTGGGCAAGTGGTTAGAATGGTTGGGTTATATGTCTGTGAAAAAACTGTACATACAAAAACTAATAAGAGAATGTGGTTCGGGACTTTTTTGGATGTAGAAGGAAATTTCTTTGATACCGTACATTTCCCAAATTCTACGCCTGCTTATCCGTTTAGAGGTGCGGGGTGTTATTTGATGGTCGGTAAAGTTGTTCAGGAATTTGGGTTTGCAAGTTTAGAGGTTTTAAAGTTTGCTAAACTGCCAATATTAGGTAATCCCGTAATCGGTTAATTGATTTAGTATTTTCTGACTATTTTCCTTTTCATTCTTTATCGTTCACGTTCGTAACCGATCATATGAGTTAATTAAAAAGAATGCAAACAATTAATCCCAACCAAGTTGTTTACACATATTAAAATCAATTACTTTTGTGCTGTTATCTTTAAAATAAATAGTTATTAAGAGGTGATCAAGACAACCCCATCCAATATAGGTACTCTCAAAGTTAGTATTTTTATCTTTTATTACCTGAAATCGTTCTTTAAAAGTTGGATCATTTCGGTCGTAAACAACTTCTCTAATCAAGTCCTTTAGGTCTGTTATACCTCGTAACTGTACTCTGAAATTGTATCTATTCTTATTAATATAATCAGCGGTTACCGTCGGTGTGATATTTGAAACCTTATCTACGAAATCCTTTACTACCAAAGGTGCTTCAATTAACTTACAGGAGTTAAATGTTATAGGAAAGGAAGATCCATCTGTAAAGTGAATAACGGCTGTCATATTAATTAAACACCCTTGACCATAATAACTATCTTCAAAATTAGGACGTTTATATGACGTGGATTTGTTACGAATGAAAGTTGGATCATTATAAATATAGGTTATGTTCAAAACCTTATGCAATATGGCCGAATCAATTTTGAAGCCACTTGTAATATAATATTTATCCTTTTTTATTGTTTCTTGAAAAGTATAAGGGTGGAAATGAGCGGAAATATTTATAGATGTTGTATCCTCTTTTTTTATTAAATAATTAGCATTCAATTGGCTTTTTTTAACCTTATCATTTTTAACTGAAATTTTTTCATCTGAAAGTATTGTACTATTCAAAATGTAAGCATTACTTGTCGAACTTGAATCTTTTATAGCTTTAACCAAAACATTGGTAAAGTTAGAGGTGTCTTTTTTATTTTGCAAAAATGCAGAATCATTTGGCGCGCCAGGAGCATCGTCATTAAAATCTCTCGTTATAACATATGCTTGTTGTCCAGTTACAACGAACATTTGTCTGAATGCGTTATAACTTATCCATGCAAAGCCTTTTGAACCCCATTCGGTACCGTACGAATTAATAATTCTAAAAGCTTTTTTATCTTCATCGTATCCAGTTAACAATACACAATGCTTCAGATATTGATCGAAAGGTAGCACCTTAATGTCGTAAATATCATTTTCTGTTTTATGTTTAAAATTTTGAAAGTCATTATCCACACCAATGGACACTATTACTGGAATATCATCTAAAATATATGATTTTAAATCATTTAAATTCGAGGTTTGGGTAGTTACCCAGTGTTTTATTTTATACTTAATTGCTATATCTTTAAGCTTTTGTAAATCGGGAATACCGCAATCATCGTTATATGCGGTGAGAGGTACATTTCCATTAATTTGAATATAATCAAGTGCGTTAGGGATGTTTATACCACAATTACAACCATGATTTTTACATCGACGTAGAATATCGTAAACATATGCATGACTGAAAATTTTAGGATTTAAATCGGGAGGCGTATTTGTTAACCTCCCTTGATAATATGAATCTAAATAATAACCTACCGCCCAACCTGTGCATGACCATGCACCTCCCTGATTTCCAGGAGTTGGGAAATAAATATCTGGAATAACATACCTTCGTTCCAAATCACCTGCGCCACTCAAAATTGACGGGCTTGGAAGTTTTTTATAATCTTTTGGGCTAAGAACTTCAAGCCCCTGACTATGCAATGGAATGTAATAACAAACGATAAATAGTGTAAATAAATATTTCATTTAATGCAAATTTCTAATTTGTAAGTCCAATATCACTGAGTAAAGAGACATAAGCTAATCAAAAATTATACTGTAATCCTACGTAAAACTTGGGTAATTTGAACTGATAAGTCAAATCACTCTCTACAGCACTTGTACCACTTACTTGATCGCCAACATTTAATTTCGTCAATGACTTTACCCACGTAGATGCACCGCCGAACGATAATGCAAGTGTTTTTCCTGAAATGTCAAATCTCGCTCCGAAACCTGTAAGTAATGTGGGATAATCGCTCTTTGCTCCAACACCTAATTGCCAAAACCATGTTACTGGTTCATCAGAATAATGTACAAAATTAATCATGGCAGTTAAATTTAATTTTTTAAAATCGTCCGAACCAGCAGTCGAAACGGTGCTTTTTCCTGATGCATCAGTGGTAATACCATATTTAGGGAAAGATAGGGTCGTGTAGGCAATACCGGCAGATACTTCTGGAATAAAATGGTGAAACTTTCTAAACCTTAAAACCTTCTTAAAGCTAACACTACTTGAGGATTTTATAATTTCTCCATCTTTTATTTCGAAGCCACTATTATTTACAGCAATAGTTAATATGCTGATTTTATTATTTGTGACTATTACATTTATTGGCTCCC
>JANXTT010000142.1 GCA_025352225.1 Mucilaginibacter sp.
TCTCGTTTTCGGACTGCAAAGGTAACAACCTTTTTTTACTTTCCAAATCTTATTTTATTCTTTCTTCTCCTGTAACCCAACCCCGCTTTTCAACCCCTCCATTACTCCTACCACTTTTTCCTTCCGGGTTGCAAAGGTAACTACTTTTTGCCTTCGTACAACTCCGCGCTATACTTATTTTTTGCTTTTTATGTAATCCATTGCCTATCAATGCTTGTTTTTTATAAAAATGAGGCATAGCGAAGATGAAAGTTTATAAAAACCGATATAAATAGTGCCTTTAACTCAGTAATATTAAATTATTGCTCTTCAAACACCTTACTATACTGCACTATTTTACGGTATAACTCATCTGGATTAAATGGTTTATTAACATAATCATTCATTCCTACAATAAATGTCTTATCCTTATTGTCAAGCATAGCCGAAGCGGTTAAGGCTATAATAGGTAATTTTTTATACCTCTCTTCGGGCAATAGTTTTCTAATCTGCTGCGTAGCTTCGTAACCATCCATTACTGGCATTTGTAAATCCATTAGTATTAAATTGTAAATATTAGCCCCAGCTAATTCTACGGCTATTGCTCCATTTTCTGCAACATCACAGGTTATTTCCCATTGTTTTAAAAATTTCTTTACCAATAATACATTAATTGGGTTATCCTCCACAATGAGTACCTTGACACCTTTGAGGCTTTTTGGTATTGGCGGCAGATTATAAGGATCTGCAGATGCAATTTTTACTGCGCTATTTTGAAATGTTAAATTAAAATAAAATATTGAGCCCTTGCCTGGCTCGCTGATCAAATTAATAGTACTACCCTGCAGTTCTATTAACCTTTTTGTTATGGTAAGGCCCAAGCCTGTACCGCCGTATTTACGGGTAGTATCAGAACTCGCCTGCGTAAAACTTTCAAATATAGCTTGTTGCATATCAATAGGTATACCTATACCAGTATCTTTAACTTCAAAAGAAATTATAGTTTTATCAGTTCCTTTTTTTGCTACTGAGGCGGAAACTGTTACTTTACCTTGATCGGTAAACTTCACGGCGTTACTTATTAAATTAGTAAGTATTTGCACCAGGCGTACAGAGTCGCCAATTATTGCCTCGGGTAAATCATCATCAATGATTAAATTTAATTCAATTTTCTTTTCGTTTGCACTATGCAACATAGCTGCACTAACATTCCGGAGCAGATCCTTTATATTAAAATCAACGTTTTCGAACTCCAATTTACCGGCTTCTATTTTACTAAAATCTAGTATATCATTAATTAACACCAATAAATTTTCACCCGAAAATTTCAATATGTTTAAATATTCCAACTGGTCTTCGCGTGGATTTTGTAGCAATAAATGGGTAAAACCAATTACCGCATTCATTGGGGTACGAATCTCATGGCTCATTGTTGAAAGAAACTGAGTTTTTACATTGGCGGCGTTCTCTGCTTCTTCCTTAGCTTTTATAAGTGCTTTTTCAGCATTTTTACGTTCGGTTATAACCTCTGTAAAAATAATAATACCACCTATTTCATCTTCCTTTTCAAACCAGGGCCTGATCTCCCATCTAAACCATTGTACCTTACCACTTCTTTTAATATAACTATCTTCGGAGTTACTAACTATTTCTCCGGCCATGCCGCGTTCATGAAACTCTTTCCATTTCAATGAGCTATCTGGAAATAAATCATAATGGCATAGACCCATTATTTCCTTGTCTTCAAGCTTGTAATCCTTCTTCCAGATATTACTTGCTGCTATATAACGCATATCCTTGTCAAACACTGCAATAGCAGCAGGAGAGACCTCTATGAATGTATTTAGCTGTTTTTGTTTTAGCCGAATAACTTCTTCTGCCGTTTTATACTTGGTTATGTCTATAATAGCCCCAAATAATTTAATTGCCTGCCCTGTCTCATTTATTTCTGGTTTGCCAATGGCTTGAATATATTTTATTTCGCCGCTAGGTAATAATATTCTTAAATCGAAATTTGAAATTGTTCCTCCCTTTAAAGCCCTTTTAACTTCATCAATATATTTTTGCCTATCTTCCGGATGGATCATTTTATCAAACTCTTCTGTTGAGGGTCCGTTTCCCTTGGGCTCAAGTCCAAAAATCCGGAACGCTTCTGACGACCAATAGTTTTCACCAGTAATAAGGTTCATTTCCCAACTACCACTATGGGTTAGTTGTTGCGTGTCCTCGAGCAACATTTCGTTCTTTTTAATTCGCTCCTCGTCTCTTTTGCGCATGGTGATATCGTGCCATACTACTAATAAAACAGCCTTACTATTTACCGTTACCGGATTTAAAGTTACTTCAACTAAAATATTTTCGCCATCCATCCGCTTATGCATCCATTCGAAACAATGTTTGCCATTCGCATATGCAAGGTTATTCATCTCTATAGCTTTCTCTGCAGATTTTCTTCCGTCGGGCTGGTACTCTGTCCAAAATTTAGATGGTTGATATGATATTAAATCGTTCCTGTGGTTGCATTTAAGCATTTCAACAGCAGCATAGTTACAATCAATAATGCCATTTTCATCTATTAAAAGATGAGCATCTGTTGAATATTCAAACATCACCCTGTGGCGCTCTTCAACCTGTTTTTGCTCAGTAACATCTTGAAAAACGCCGAACATTCGTACTGGTTTTCCGTTTTCGGTAATAACATTGCCACTTGTGCGAACCCATAATAAGTTACCTTTTGCTGTTATTAATGGTAGGTCTATATTATATGATTCGCCACTTTGCAAAGCCTTATTCACAGCGGCTTCTATTAATGACCTGGTTTGAGGCGCGTAAAAACTGATTGCCGTCGCGATATCCACTTTCTGACCTAACTCAACCTCGTGCATCCGATATACTTCTTCTGACCAATGTAGGTCCATCTTTAAAAGGTCAATTTCCCATGTACCAATTTTAGCCAGTTTACCCGTTTCTGTTAATAATTCTTTACTTTTTTCAAGTTCAGTATTTAAACTTTTAATACTGGAAATATCAACTAAAACGCCGTTCAATATCGGCGAATTATCACCATTTATGCATGCAGCCTCTCCTTTTATTATTTTTTCATCGCCTGAGGGCAAGCGTATAAGCCCCTCCCATTGCCAGGATTTTGCATAATGTAATGCATTATAGATTGATGAAATAAAATCGTATACATCTTCTTTTGAAATAGTATCTAATAACTGTTGAGCATTATTTTTTATAGTATCAGCAGACAATTCAAACAATTGAAAAGCGCTTTCACTCATAGAGAGAAAACAAATATCACCTGTTGAACTCAATTTGCATTGAAATAACACCAGAGGTAAGCGGTCTGAAAATTGCGATGAAGGTGTTACCTGAGATATGTGTGATTTCATTAAAAAAAATGTATCACAGTATACGTTAATAAGGTATAAAAGTTATTAGTGTTTATTCCCAGATTAGCTTTTAGTAATTACGACAGGAAGGTAATTGGTGGAGAAAATATTTTTTGTTAAGTTGTGACAACTATTTTTTGACATAATCAATCATTGATCCATCATATTTTCCGAATCCAGGCTAAATAATGGATCAATGATTATGCAAAAAACGCAGTAAATTATTTATACAGTTTCTCTTGTGAAGCTTCTTTTTGAAAAAGGGTTTGAGGCAATTTATAAAATTCAACAAAATTATCGGCCGATAGATCTCCAGGATACGGCACATAGTATTCTGTAGATTTATCTGCTGCTTTGTATCCAGCATTTCTCCACAATAAAACATATGATATATGATGTCCGTTTAACGATTTTGCTAAAACATTAGTCCACCAATTAGCATCGGGTATATTATTGTACCCTACCTCTGCCAGGGCAGCTATTTTATTTTTTTCTTTAGCTAATTTTTCAATAATAGATAAATGTGTATCAATGCTCTTAACAAATTTAGGCCCAGTTAACGATGCCTCCCCATATGCATAAGCGTCAAAACTTAAAATATCAATTAAATCGTCGCCCGGATAACGCTCCAAAAAATCATCCGCAGTGTTAAAGCTATCTACGGTATTATAGGCATATAATAAATTATGCACGTGTTTAATATCCCTTAAATAATGTAATGTGAACCTAAAAATGGTTTTAAACTCTTGTGAGGAACAACTTTTATTGCCCCACCAAAACCACCCACCAGATAGTTCATGAAAGGGACGATAAATAATAGGTATGAGTTCGCCATGTTTTCCTTTTAACCCAGATAAAAAAGCAGCTATCTTATCTAGGTCTTCTTTATATAACTGGTGCTTTTGGCCCCCTGGTAAAATTGAGGCAACAGTTCCGGCGGTGTTATCCCATGCGGATTTTCCGGTTAATGGATTGGTGCCATGCCAGCTGAGTGTATTAACACTCCCACGCTCATATGCCTGTTTAATGTACTGTTTAATGTTTTCGAATGGAACAGTATCAATATTTACCTTCTCATTTAATTCAAGATGACTCAAGTCCCACCCGTAAAGTGCAGGGTAATCGCCTGTTAAATCTTTAACATCACTTTTCCCTTTAACATATTTCCATTTCACTCCATAAGCTAAATCATCTTGGTGACCAAATAAATAACCTTTATTTTGAAGGCGCTTTAAATTATTATATAATCTAACGGTTTCAAGTGTAGCTTTTTTATCAGCTGGCAATTGGGTTTGAGCAACAGCATAGATAGAAATTATGAGGGTTAAAAATAAAATTATACTTGCTTTCATAATAGATGTTTATAACAAAGATGTTTGGATTATTTGATAGGTTGACTATATTTTTTAATTACCGTCCAAGTGCTGTAGTCGGAATTAAACACAGCATTAAGGCCTTGTTCTTCCTGAGGGGGGTCGCCCATAAAATCATCGCCATCTTTCCAAAAAACCTGCCCCGATATTGGCTTGGCAAGCCCCCCGTATGCCCAAAAGTTACAACCAGCAATACTGCCTTTATGTTTACGGCTTTTGTTAAACAAGGAAAACAGCACATCATAGTATTTATCCCTCGAAATAGTGGTAGTGGCAGGATCAAATGATTGCAAGTCTCGGGGCAAGCCAAATTCTTCCAACACCAATGGTTTGTTTAATTCATTGGCTACAGTTTCGTGCTTATTTACATATTCAACAGAATTAGCTACAACATTAGGAAAACCTGACGCGATACTGGTGTCTTTAAACCAACCCCAGTTTTTTGGCCAAATATGTATGGTAAGATAATCAATTTGTTTGGGCGTATTTACTGTTTTAAATTCTTCCAAATTTTCAGTACCCATTGCGCCTTCTGTTCCTAAGGTAATCAGGTGATTCTTATCCTGAGTTTTAATAAATCTGGCAACTGTCAAAGTCCACGCATTATAGGCAGGAATTGCCGCAGGGCGCATAGGACGGGGCTCATTTGCGAGTTCCCAAGCCATTATGCTTGGTTCATTGATATATGAACGCCTGGTATATTTATTAACATGTTTTAAAATTACACTAACCTGTTTGCGGTAATCACTCATACAGGGTTCACAGGAATAAAACATACTTGAATAATCCCGATTTACGTCCCAACTCATTTTCTTTTGTAAAACCGAATCAGGTAATAGTTTATTCCAATTTAGGTATTGTAAAAAACCACCACTCCATTCCCAATTATTACTCAAATAAAGCACCGCATACATTTTGCGTTTACCCATTTGATAAAGCAAATAATCCAAACCCTCTAAAACTTTAAGATTGTATTTTCCATGGGTTGGCTGTAAGGACGGTTCTACCCGCGGTATCCCTTCTATTAAGCCAGTACCTTCTGAGCCAGCTAACACCCGCAGATTATTTATTCCTTTCGACTTTAAAAAATCAAGCTCTTTACATAAACGTTCCTTACCCCGCTTAGGGTCTTTTAATAATGCCAATAACCCACCGTACCAATAATTGGTTCCAATGTAATAATAAGGTTTACCATTGATAACAAATTGGTTTGCCTTTACCTTAACAAAGGTAGATTGAGCCTGTAAATTATAAGTCAGTGAAAAACTTAGTAAAATTAAAGATGTTGTTTTGAACATGTATATAAGTGATATAAGGGTTATTTACTTTTTTAACGCTTTATGTTAAAATTATTTATAAAACTGGATATTTATTTTCCTGATATTTTAATTCCAATCAAAATCAACTTCGCGGTTGTTTAATTTCCATTTTGATGGTAATTGATTTGTTAACCAATCTAAAGGTTCGCCTATTGGCTGTATTTTGGATGCTGTTGCAAAGCATTCTTTAATAAAGATTTTTTGTTCAGATCCCAACACATCTGGCTGGGCCGATATAAATAAAGGCGCGCTGCTTTCAGCTAGTAAACGCATCCATTGCTTATTTCTTTTCCAGTCTATTTGCTTGGTTAAACCCACGCAATCCCCATCGGCCGCATAAAAAGCATTATGCTGGGGCATTCTAAAACCAAGTGTATTTACTCCCATTTTACGAGTCCGATCCCATTCTTTCCCACTCGTATCATCTCCTATCCGGTTCAACTCAAATACTCCTGCCGATAAATGGCTCATTGTATTACAACCAATTAAGTACATATCGCCCGCAGATTCGCGGATTGAGCTATATAAATGATTAATGATCTCGGCGGTTGTCTTGCTCCTATCGTTAAAGCTCCAACCGGGCTCGGTAATACGCTCATTCATGTCAAATCCCCACCTGCCAGTAATATCATAGGTACTAAAATCGTGTTTTACCATCTCAAAACCCCATTGTTTATATAGGGCAATGTTATACTTTACTCTATCAATGTTTTCGGGTATGGTAGGATCAAGCACCGGGTTTTTAGGGTTATCCCTACCTTTTATAACCGGAGCCAGCAAGCTTTGTTTATCATCACTTTTGGCACATAAAGCGCGGGTCCATAACCCGGGGCGCATACCTAGTTTAGTGATATCCTCTGCCATCAGATGCATATCTTTAAACTTTTCGTTAGGTTTTGAAAAATCCTCCTGCCAACAGCAATCACCCGGTAATAATGGCGAATATGCCGCCCAACCAGCATCTATCACCGAAAACGGCCTGTTATTAGTATTTGTAACCAAATCGGCCATTATAGCGGTTTGCTCCTTTATAAGTTGAGATGAGTTATTGCCATATGCATAATACCAATCGTTAATACCATACACAGGTTGTTTGGGCAGGCGTGATTTTTCGCACATCATTTTACAAAAGCGTTGTGCAGTTTTAAAAGGTGTTTCAACTGCTTTACTATCTGTAGTTATAATATCGGCGGCATGCAGTTTACGCGATCCTAGCTGCACACCTACTCCACCTGAACGGGTATCCATAGTTAATTCGAGGCTATCGGGATTGACTGTCCACCAACAAATGGCATTACAACCTGTTTTGACGCCAAAGCAGGCAGTTTGTTTACCATCATTCAATAGTACATACCATGGGTTTTTAGTGTCTGAAGATGGTGTTTTCCATGCTACGTCTCCATAGGTACGCTCCCAATGATCGCCTAACGACTTTGCTAATGTTGGAATCTGATGTTTCCACTTTAAACGCACCCAGGTTAAGGCTATTGAAGGTGATTGGATATAAACCCCTTTTGAATTGCCGTTTGGTGTTATGTTAATTTCCAAATCTTTATAAGTGAATAACGAACCGCCTACAGGCTTTAGCTTAAACCAAACAGAATCAGACTGCGCCCAAACTTCATCTGGGGCATTAATTACAGCAGTATTTCCTATTGCATATGTTATTCTACTAAAAAGCACTGCTGCCATAGTAGTGCCAGTAAGCTTTACAAAAAAACGTCTTTGCATTTTGTGTTTTTGTTTTATTTCTTTTTAACTACACCCTTAGGATCATCAATTATAAATCCATTTCCTTTACCCAGATATACCCTGGCTGCATTTTTGTTAACTGGAGAAGCGGCACCATTAAAATCAGTAATATGCAGGTTACTGAAATTATTAGCTTCAATACCATGCGTAAAGTATGGCTTACTGGTGTTAGTCCAGGTTAACTTAAAATCGTTAATAGTGATATTTTTTGCATGTTCGATTAAAAAACCAGGAATGTCCCTTTGAAATATTTGGTTCTTCTCTCCAATTACTCCCCTCAAATCCACGTTTCCTCCCGCTACATCATTCAATTTACTATCAGTTAGTTCGAAATTAACATGATTGAAAGAAATATCTTCAATCAGGCTTTCATCTGTTCCATATATGATCAAACCGTTTTCGCCTTTGCAAATAATATTTTCAAATTTAATATTGTGAATTTTACCTAACTGCACTTTGTCTTTCCCCCTAATGGCAGAAATATGGATTGGTTCGCCATTACCCCACCAATCACCGGTGCGCAATTTAGTGTCAATGTACATATTAGAAAACGTCATGTTCTCTAACGATCCTTCGTCTCTTAAAAATACACCAATACCACGGGTTGAATTTGTAATATTCACATTATTTACATGGACATTCCGAACAGTATTCTGATCAAGAAAGCCAATGCGGATACCACTTGAATATGATTGCAGATTACAATTATTGATTAATATATTTTCTGAAATATGCCGTAAATTTTTAAACCCGGCTACTTCAAAATGTGACGCATAACCCACTATAGCAATTGCATCGTCACCTGTACGGATATCACAGTCAGAAATTGTCACATTTGTACAACTGGTTACGTCAATACCATCGGCATTGGGCACCATAAAGTTACTCCAAACCCTGATTCCAGACACCAGCACCGCATCGCAATCAGCAAAATGGAGTGTCCAAAATGCAGAGTTCAAAAGTTTAACGTCTCTTAATACTACGTTTTCGCAATTAGAAAAAATAACCATTTGATGCGGCCTCTCCTTTGGAACAACCGGGCCATCGCCTATTCCACTGCTTACATGGCGGTAATTATTTTTTTGACGGGTAAAACGGGTTCCAATAGAGTCTATTGTTTTTGCTTTATCCCATTCAAAAAAGGCGGCATCGTTTCCATTTATTTCCCCAGAACCAGTTATCGACACATCATGTGCATTCTCTGTATACAAAACACCATAGTAATTGGTACCAAACCCTGGATTTGTGTAAGACCTATAATCCGATAATCTATTACTGCCTTTTAATAAAGCACCATTTTCTAAATGCAGGTTTACGTTACTTTTAAGGCTTAACGTACCTGTAATAAAAGTACCTGCCGGTACGTATACTGTACCTCCACCATTTGTATTGCACATATCAATTGCCTTTTGTATAGCCAATGTATTTACGGTTTTAGCATCAGCAACCGCCCCATAATCAATAATGTTAAGCGGTTTAAATTGAGCAAAAGCTGTTACGTAAACAAACCCGCAAATAAGTAAAAAAAGAAATTTTTTCATTCAAAGAAATATTAATAAGTCAGGCTTTTAAAACATAGCAATGAGTATGCAATAGTATGTAAAAGAGCAATTGGTACTATAATACTATTTTAACTATTGTTTGTTATAACATTCGTTTTTATTTAATTTTTAAACAAAGCATTAAAAGTAACACACAAAATTTTAAGCAACATAGAATAAGCATTAATAATTGGTTGAGTTAACAATATCTGATATGCTAATTTAATATTAAATGCCAATATGAACTAAAAGTGAATTGATTAGAACAAGCTTAGAGGTTGATCAAATCTTAAATTTGCTATTCCAAATTACATTTAAACTTTAACATACCATAACAACTGTATTGGGATAATTATATTATGGAACAGGCATTTAAACTAGACGAGCATCCGCATAAGAGGTATAATATATTAACTGGAGAATGGGTATTAGTGTCGCCAAACCGCACAAAACGCCCTTGGCAAGGTAAAATTGAGGCTATTACTTTAGACGACAGGCCAGAATACGATGAGAATTGTTATTTATGTCCTACAAATCCCAGATCTAACGGAAGTATCAATCCAGATTATAAAAAGGATTATGCGTTTACCAACGATTTTTCATCATTACTATCAGATACACCTGAAGGTGCAATTAATAAAGGTGATGGCCTTTTAAAAGCAATAAGCCAAAAAGGTATTTGTAGGGTTATTAGCTTTTCGCCAAGACATGACTTAACATTACCGGAACTTTCAACAATGGAACTTTTAAATGTTGTAGACAGATGGTGTTTCGAGTTTGAAGAGCTATCAAAAATACCATATATTAAACATATTCAGATATTTGAAAACAAAGGTGATATTATGGGTTGTAGTAACCCGCACCCACATGGGCAAATATGGGCGCAAAATAGTATCCCCGCCGAAGTTGAAAAAGAATCCCATCAACAAAGAGAATATTATGAAAAACATAACATAAGTTTACTCTCTGCCTATTTGGACCTTGAATTAAAAGAGCAGGAACGTACCGTTTTTGAAAACGAACACTTTGTAGCACTTGTTCCATTTTGGGCAATTTGGCCATATGAAACAATGCTTATCAGCAAAAGACATGTGACCAATATTCTTGAATTTACTGAACATGAAAGGCTATCATTAGCAAAAGCTTTAAAACGGTTAACAACCCGGTATGATAACTTGTTTGAAACCTCATTTCCTTATTCAGCAGGAATGCATCAGTCCCCTGTAAATGATGGCGAACACCCGGAATGGCATTGGCACATGCACTTTTACCCACCCTTACTCCGCTCGGCAACAGTAAAAAAATTCATGGTAGGTTATGAGTTATTGGCCAATGCACAACGCGATATCACACCAGAATTTGCTGCTGAACAATTGCGCAAACAATCGGTTGTTCATTATAAAACAAGATACAAAGAAATGACCCTCGGAGTTTTTGCAAACGAATAAAACCTAAGCAACAGTTTACGCTGCCTTTATTAAATTATTACCCGTGGCAATCATTTTAATACCATAAGTTACTGTAGCAATAGCGCAGCCTATACCGATAACAGCTGTAGACAGATATACAGGTACAGGTTGATATGTTAATATAAAACCAATTAATGCGATAAAGCAAGTCCAGACCCCCATAACAAAATCAAAACGTCTGCTAAATATTTTCCCCAAAGGAAAAAAGTGAAGCCCAACGATCATCGCAACACATGGAAAAAATAAATTGTAATGCCTTATATTTAACAATATGTTATGAGTTAAAAAAATAGCGATACCCTCAATACCGAAAATAATACCAAACCATTTGCCCTTTAATTTTTCAGACTTATCAACTTTTAACATTGCTTGTTCGGGAATACTTTTTCCAAGTCTATAGAACTTTATATAATAGAAAATGAATGATATAATGATTATACCAAAAACCAGACTAGTTACCCAATAATCTTTACCCTTAAATGCGGCTTCAGCAATTGCTACCCATATGATAGTGAATAAAGTCATTAAAAGCAGACCGCTTAAAAATTTTTCGATCTCAATTTTATTAACATTACTCGTGTTTCGAATCATATATGTTGAAAAAGTCTTTAAATCAAGTTGTTTTTTAAACATAAATTTACAACTATAATTTATTGATTATCACTGTTCATCATTTTTTTGCATAAAACTACTTTTGATTTATTTAAACACCTTTACATTATTAAAATGAAATATATGTAAATTTCGGACATATAATATATTTAATTTCACTATACACCTGGTACAATTCCTTCAAACCTCCCGGGTGATTTTTCCGTAATTGGGTTATGAATCAAAAAACTATTCGCATTATCTTTTCATTTATTGTAATGTTTTATTTACATGATTATTCATTAATTGCGATGGGTACAACTAAAACAAATTTCATTCAATTTTCGCAAAACTTTTTATACGCGGCAAAAACAGGCGATTCGACAGCTGCCTATCTGGATACTATAAAAAATGCTAATGCCGAAGAACTAGCAGAACAACTAAATACCGACCATAAACGGCTGGCTTTTTGGCTTAATATATACAATGGCTTTACCCAGGTACTCCTTAAAAAAAATCCCGAGCAATATAAAACGCGTAGTTCTTTGTTTTCGAGTAAACAAATTGATATTGTTGGTGAGCTTTTAAGCCTTGATTTAATAGAACATGGCATACTCAGGCATAGTAAAATTAAATGGAGCGAAGGATATTTGAATAAATTATTCCCATCGGCTTTCGAGAAAAAATTCAGGGTAGAAAAATTAGATTACCGTATTCATTTCGCGCTAAATTGCGGAGCTAAAAGTTGCCCGCCAATTGCCTTTTATATTCCTGAACAAATAGATAAACAATTAAATGTGGCTGTTAAAAGTTATCTAAAAGGAGAATCAGAAGTTAATATAACAAACAACGTTGTTAAAGTGCCTGCTCTAATGGGTTGGTTCAGACATGACTTTGGCGGCAAAAATGGCATTATCGAAATTTTAAAAGCCAACGGCATAATTTCAAATAACAGCCACCCCGTAGTAAATTTTAAAAAATATAACTGGACTCTATTTTTAAACAACTATAAATCAGAAAACAATGGCTAATCATTATTACAATGCCGATGACCTCGGCAAATTTGGAAACATTAGCGAATACCAACCAGAACTGGCAGATAAGTTTTTTGCTTACTATGGGGAAGTGTTCAAAGACAGTCACCTCTCAGCAAAAGAAAAATCATTGATTGCATTGGCTGTAGCTCATGCGGTTCAGTGCCCTTATTGCATTGATGCATACAGCAGTGATGCTTATGAAAAGGGATATAGTGAGGCGCAGATGATGGAGGCCATTCATGTTGCATCAGCCATTAAAGGCGGTGCCGTTTTGGTACATGGTGTACAAATGATGAATAAAGTGAAAGAAATAGGAATGTAAGCCAGCTAACCCTCCTGAAAATAACCTCAAAAAAATTCAATCTAAAAATTAATCCTTAAAGGGTTGCGATATGAAGTCACTAAAGGTATTACAGCATCATTTGTCCAACACAGAAAATCAACTGGCCATACTTGAAAGCGAGTTGGAGCATAAACACGCTTCTTTTAAAGAAAAGGCAGAGACCTTAGGCATGTTCCCTTTGAAAGCTTTAGGAGTCGAAATTTTTCAGATTAACATTGGCAAAATGTGTAACCAGGTATGTAAACATTGCCATGTAGATGCAGGCCCTGACCGTAAAGAGATTATGACCCGGGAAACTATGCAGCTTTGCCTAAATATTTTGGCCAACTCAAGTATCAAAACAGTCGACTTAACAGGCGGTGCGCCAGAAATGAACCCAGATTTTAGATGGTTTGTACAAGAGATTAAAAAACTAAACAAACATATTATTGTACGCTGCAACCTAACCATTATATTAGCCAACAAACGGTTCCATGATTTGCCCGATTTTTTTAAACAACACCAGATCGAAGTAGTTTCGTCCCTGCCCAGCTTTACTAAGGACAGAACAGACCGGCAGCGCGGCGACGGGGTTTTTGAAGATTCTATTAAAGCACTTCAAATGCTAAATGTTGTAGGCTATGGAAAAGATGGAAGCAATTTGCATTTGAATTTAGTATATAATCCGGCAGGCGCATTTTTGCCGCCACCGCAGCAGGCTCTAGAAAAGGAATATAAAACTGAACTTTTTAAAACTTTCGGGATACAATTTAATAACTTATTTGCTATAACCAACATGCCAATTAGCCGGTATCTGGATTATTTGCTTGTGTCCGGCAATTATGATAAATACATGGAAAAGCTAATTGCGGCTTTTAATCCGGCTGCAATAGAAAATGTAATGTGCCGCAATACTATTTCTGTGAGTTGGGATGGTTATTTATATGACTGTGATTTTAACCAGATGCTTGATTTAAAAGTATCTTGTGATACATCACAGCATTTATCGAATTTCGATCATTCAGTACTAAACAACCGCGACATTGTTATAAAACAACATTGTTACGGATGCACCGCTGGAGCGGGATCTAGTTGTGGAGGGGCCACCTTATGAAACAAAATACTGCCTTAAATACGGCTTTAATTATTTTTGTTCGCAACCCTGTAGCAGGAAAAGTAAAAACGAGGATAGCTAAGGTAATTGGAGATGAAAAAGCTCTAAAAGTTTATCAGTTATTACTAAATCATACGCAACAAGTTACCCTTAACTTAAATTGCAGAAAGTTTGTTTACTACGCTGATCAGATTGACGAACACGACCTTTGGAGTACTCCCGGTTACACCAAAAGGCAACAATTTGGAAACGACCTGGGTGAGCGAATGTCAAACGCTTTTAAAGAATTGTTTGAGCAGGGCTTTCAAAAAATATTGATTATAGGAAGTGATTGTTATCAACTGCAAACAAAATTTATAGATAAAGCAATTGATATGTTAAATACGAATGATGTAATATTAGGCCCAACCTTTGATGGTGGTTATTATCTCCTAGGGATGAAGCAATTTAGGCCAGCCCTTTTTTTGGATAAAATATGGAGCACTAACCAAGTTACAAAACAAACCCTTCAAGATATTATTCAGCTGGATCTATCTTTTATATTATTACAGCAATTACATGATGTAGATACCCCCCAAGATCTTGAATTTAATCAAATTTTATCTAGGATAGTTTAACAAGTTGGCATACTTACGTACCATACATTCCTGGGATGCTCCGTTTCTATACATTTTCATGATAGTGTAATTCGCTCGCTGTACTGTGAACCAATGGTTGGTTTCATATTTACGAGCTGAAATGAGTACAGGTTTCTTAATTATTTTGTACCTGCATTGTTTTCGTGCGCGGGCACAAAATTCAAACTCTTCCATTATTTTCATGGTAACATCAAACCCACCAGTCTGGTCGAATAATTTTTTTGTAATAAATAACGTTTGATCACCGCCCATGCCAGCAAACACATCCAATCTGCTCAGTAAAGCATTTAATTTTAGCAACTTACTCTTGCTGCTGTATGCAGACAAGTATCGGCCCATATCGTAACCCTGGTTTACTGTATTTACAACATCAGTTAAATACGTTATGGGCGGCCACGTATCAGCATGGACAAAATAAAGAATATCACCACTTGCTATTGATGCACCATAATTCATTTGCACAGCACGGCCTTTGCTGGGTGATAGTACCGCGGTAGCACCCGCATCGGTAGCCTTTATTATTGTGGTATCTGTACTGTTACCATCTGATACTATAATTTCGGCTAGTGACAAATTACTGTACTTAATTAAATAGGTCACCAATAGCCCTATATTGTCCGCTTCATTATATGTGGGAATAATTACGCTGATATTCATTGAGGGATTTATTGTAAATTACATTTAATGTGATCATCTGCTTCCATTAACCATTTTAATGTTTTAACTAATCCTTCCCTCAATGGAGTGATCGTATAACCTAATTCCTTTTCTGCTTTAGCAGATGTTACAATCCAGTGTTTATTATATTTACGTACAAATGGCGGTGTGATAAGTGGCTGTTTACCAAATAGTATAGCCCGAAGTAATAACATTTGTGACAGGAAAAGCATAATTGAAGAAGGTAAATTATAGAGTTTCCTTCTTTTATTGGTAAACTCGTCAACTAAACTAAAAAAATCATTGTAAGTTATATTGATACCACCCAATAAATAACGTTCCCCAGGTTGGGCTTTTTCCATGGCATTGATTAAGCCATTTATTGTATCATCAATATAAACATAGTTGCCAATACTTTTACCATTGCTAGGCTTTACTTTCCACTGATCGTTGATATACATTTTAATCAGGCGGGTAAAACCATTGCTTTCAGTTAACAACCCGGGGCCATAAACACGGCTGGGATTAACAATAACACCGCTAATTCCTTTTTGATTATATTGCTTTAATAAGATCTCCGCTTGCAGTTTGCTTTTTTCGTATAAGGTTTCCAACTTTGGGTTTGAATTTGTCAATTCAGCAACTGGCTGCATATTTACAGAATCTCCTACTACACCCGCGGTTGATGTAAACAATACATTTTTGATATGCATTTCGAGGCAACAATCCAATACATTTTTTAATCCGTTAACGTTAATGTTGTAATATGCATTTGGGTCTTTATTCCAAACAGACGCTAAAGCTGCCAGATGGTAAACCTGATGACAGTGTGCCATTGCTTTTAGTAAAGAGGGTTTATCTAAAATATCCCCATGGAATAGAAGAATGTTTTTATGCTTTAGTAATTCCTCACCTTTTTGCATATCACGCACCAAAGCATGTATCTGGTGACCATCATTTGCCAGTTGTAAGGCTAATCTATGACCTATATACCCTGTAGCACCGGTAATAAATATATTCATTACAAGGGAAATTAACAGCAACCACCGCCATCATAAAACCATGTTGAACCTGAAATAAATATATCGCTCCGATTTAACGCGGCTAAGTTCAATGCTGTTTTGTCACAAATGGCTAAAGGTTGATTGGGGATTAATACATGACCGTTCTCATCATCAAAATATTCCTTATCGCCATAATAAATTGCTGCTTTTCCGGTAAATACACATGGGCCATCGGCGGGTAACGAATCCTTTATGGCACATACCTCCACACTTTCAATATAAATTAATTCATCTGTGGCATACTGCCCCGGCGATAAAATGCGATATGGCCTCCTTGCCCTAACCTCAACTGTTCCAAAACCTATATCAGTTATCGATTTAATATATTCGGCCAGTGGTAGCGACCCGGTAAGACATAGAGCTCTCAACCGTTCATCATTCCGCAGAACATCATTTATTGGCTGGTTACAAACCGGATCAGACATTACTAGCCTTCCGCCAGGTTTTAGCACTCTGTATATTTCGGTTAATGCTTGTTTTAAATCATCCTCTTTAAAAATATTAAATAAACAGTTTTGTCCGGCAACATCAATTGTATTATCCAATACCGGGAGATGAAGTGCAGAACCTTTGCGCAGATCTATAAACTCCTTTTTAAACCAGGGGTTGAGTTTTTCAGCCTCCACTATGTTATTTAAACAGCTTTCCAACATTTCATCTACAATATCAACCCCAACTACGCCTCCTTTACTCCGGCTAAAATAAGAGAACTGTAATAATTCCATTCCTCCTCCAACACCCACATATAAAATTGTTGGATTATTAATCAAATCACGTGCACTCACTATGCTGCCACACCCATAATTCATTTCTTTCATAATGGTTGGAATTTCCAAACCGGGGAAGGCATTCATGGGGGTTGTGGTACAACAAAGTCCTATATCTGGCTTTAAAGCAGCCTGACGGTAAACATCAATTGTAGTATCAAGGTAGTTATTCATTTTAATAAACCAATTTAGGTTAATATACGAAATTATTAGAAGTCAGTCGTATTTTTATCATTGCCGATAAAATTAAATATTTAATAGAACTATAAAAAAATGGCACATACTATCTTTGCGTCAAAACAAATTCCACATCAAAAGTTAATTTATTCTATTAAATTTACAAAAATAATTGGCACGCAGACCCAGCTTGTTGATTAACACTATTGATTAAATGGACGAAACCCAAATCATAAATGGCTTTTTTAAAGAAAAAAAAGCCAGTAAATTATACTTTCCAAATTTGGATGGGTTACGCGGTTTAGCTGTTTTTTTAGTGGTGGCATGGCATATTGAGATACATAAAGTGCGTTTTGGGTTTAAGCAATTGTTTTTTAATGATATAGGTTTTATAGGCGTAAGTATATTTTTTGTACTAAGCGGTTTTCTTATTACCTATATTCTAATTGTTGAAAAAGATATAAACCAAAAAGTAAATTTTAAAGCTTTTTATATGCGCCGTGTGCTGCGCATATGGCCCTTATATTTTTTTACTTTATTATTTGGTTTTTTTATTTATCCGCGGGGCATGTCTCTAAGCACTTTAAGTATGTGCGTTTTTTTTATGCCTAACATTCCTTTTATGATGGGGCTCATTCATCCTTTTGTGCAACCCATATGGTCAATTGGTGTGGAGGAACAATTTTATTTATTTCAACCCCAATTTTTTAGGATCGAAAATAAAAAGGTGATGCTCATAGCTATTACAGCATTAACCGTTTTTTTAATGCTGCTGCAACAAATAGCTTTCAAACTACCAAATAATCCTTTTTTTTCCAAGCTTGCTAATTATTTGTATTTTTTCAGAATCGATCAATTACTTATTGGTTCTATAGGGGCCATAATTTTGTACTATCACAAAAATAATAATGGGGTAAAAAATACGCTGACCTCCATTTTATTTAACAAATATGTACAGGTTGTAGCCTGGATTTATTTTGCCGGGCATATTTTTAGTTTTAACTTTTTCCATGGCATTTTTGCAAATAGCAAAGTTTTTGTATTTGTGGTAGTTACAATCGTCATCAATTTATGCATCCCCGAAACTAGTATCATTTTATTGAACAAAAGTTATATGCGATATATTGGCAAGGTATCTTATGGTATTTATTTACTACACAATTTTGTGTTGATCAGTGTGCTTTATATCATGAAACAAAATGTTTCAAATTTAAATTCTATAGCCACTAATATGATCATCTACGGGTTAACCTTTCCGTTAACCATATTGGTTGCTGGCTTATCTTACAAATATTTTGAATCGTACTTTTTAAAGCTGAAAGTCAACTATTCTACAGTACATAAACAGGAATAATAGCACTCACTTCTAAGTTAAGAAATTCCACATGCGCTATATTTTAATCATGGCTGGTTGCATGCGGTATTGTAAACCAAAAGGTAGCACCTTGCCCCAGTTTACTTTCTACACCCATTTCTCCCCCATGCCTTTTTATAATTTCTGATGATATGTATAATCCTAAACCCAATCCAGCGTTATGGTTTCCTTCTTTATTCGCCTGGTAATAACGATCAAAAAGATGAGGGATAATTTCGGGGGGAATACCCTGACCTCTGTCGGTTACTGATATTTTTATACATCCATCCAAATTTTCGACCCCAATTAAAATCTCTTCAGATTCCGGTGCATATTTAACTGCATTATTTACAAAATTCACCAGTATCTGATCTATTTTTTGCTTATCGGCGTAAACTTCTAGCGAAAGGTCTCCATCGTGGGAAATATAATGTTTGTCATCAAGGCGTACATGATTGCAACAACCTTCAATAACCTGTGAAAGTGGAAAATTAATTTTATTTAAGGATAACTGACCTTGTGCAATTTTTGTTGAGTTTAAGAGATCTCCAACCAGATTAGTTAGCTTGTTGGTATACAATTCAGCATCTTTTCCCAGCTTAATTATTTTTTCAGTTATAACAGTTTCGTTCTTAATCATGTGGTTCATCAATTGCAGAACAGCTTTAAGACTCGTTATAGGGGTTTTGAGTTCGTGGCTGGCTATACTTATAAATTCCTCTTTTTGAATTCTAAGATAATGCTGTTCGGTAATATCCTCAATAATAGTGTACCCTAATAATTCACCCTTGTCGGGAAACAATATTGAAGTTACATGGCACCAAATAATTGATCCATCCTTTTTAATTAAACACGTTTCCAAACTAAAAGATTGTGTTGACCTTTGCCATAAATGATCTTGCAGGAGCTCCCAATGTTTATGATGGTCGGGTGGGGAATAATCAAGAATACGGGTTCCAATAATTTCTTCCTGCTCGCTATACCCCAAAAGAGCTACCATAGCGGGGTTTACTTGCAAAATAGTAAGATCGGCAGTAATAACCTTATTACCTAGCCTTGAAAATTCAAATATTGTTTTGAACCTCGCATCATACTCCCGGTGCGCTTCGGTATTTGTGTTTGCTAAATTTGAATTATAAATTAATCTTTGGTTCTCTTTCTTTAAGGCGTCAATTTCGCTTTCGAGAGATTTGATAGTATTCATTAGATCGCTTGAATACTTTATTTCATCTTTCATAAATTTATGTAACAGAAGAAGGGGATATCCTTTTTACATAAGTATAAGTTAAAACAGTGGATTTTGTTTTAATAAATAATGGTAATAGCTGCTTAAACTAAAAACCAGCTATTACCATTATTTATTATTGCTTGTCACCAGAAGCAATCAATTAGGCTATGCCTGCATTCTTGTATTTTATTCTATTTTGATTCTACTACAAAGCTATTCAGAATATTGCTAGTGAGAAGCGATCAATAATAAGCGTCAAGTGCCACAGTAGGCCTTCCACTGCTATCAAAAGCGCCCTTACCATATCCTTGCCAGTTATTATAGCACTCAGGCTCCCAATAAAAT
>JANXTT010000030.1 GCA_025352225.1 Mucilaginibacter sp.
TAATATAATCGTATGCGCCAAGTTTAATTAGCTCCACGGCCATTTTAATATCAGAATATCCGGTAATAATTATTACACCGGTTTTGGGGTACAGGCTTTTAATTTTTTTAAGTATTTCTCTTCCATCGGTGTCTTCCAGCCTAAAATCACAAAGCACAAGGGTATATTCATTGTTTTTTAAAAACTCTAAGGCTATGGCACCGCTAGAGGCTGTTGTAACATTAAATCCATTACGGGATAAAAATTTGGATAACAGTAGAGATACACTAACTTCATCATCAATGATGAGGAGATTTTTCATTTAATATTTTGTTTTATAGAGGTAGTAATAAACTATATCATTTAATTGTTTATTACGTATCAGCATAATCAAAGTTTCCAAAACGTATTAAACTATTTATATACAAAGTTACGAACTTGTTTGTAAAATGGGAAATTATTTCTACACATTACTTTTAACGAACAAAAAATTTATTCGACATGATATTATTTTTCACCCTAATTAATTGTGTATAATAAAAAAGGAGGTCATGGCTAGCACGACCTCCCTTTTTATACAAACAATATAAATTAAAAACCATAGGCTAAACGCACACCTACAAATGCAGATGATTTGCCATTATCAACAAACGCAGCTGTTGATTCGTAACGTATACCGGCATCAATAAAGTTTTTACCTCCAATTGGGTAAGATATGCCTATTTGTGGCGCATAAACAAATACAGCAGATTTTGTATAACCAAAATCCGATTTGTTAGTTAAAAATGCTGCACCGGCTTCGCCCTGAACATAGAAATTTTCTGTAGGGAAAATTTTGATACCGGCTTTAAGTGGAACTATTTTAAGATCTGGAGGTGTATATGAAAATGCACCAACAGTGGTCTTTTTTCCGAAAAAGTTATTGTAGCCAACATTCCCTGTCACATACAATTGTTTAGCAATAGGTATTTCGGCTTGTAATGAGCCCCCCAGGTTCCAGCTATAAGCATTTCCAAAATCGCCAACCGGCACACCCGCATCAACACCAACGCTGAAACGAACATCAGAAGATGATGAGCTTGTAGTTTGTGCTTTTGCACCTAGAGATATTGCGGCAAATGCAATTGCTAACGTCGAAATTTTTAATGTTTTCATTTTTTTAGTTGTTTAATTATCGTGTTGTTAATTTCACGGTTCAAAGTAACATAACAAAAACACGACCGAAAATCATAAAAATGTAAACAACATCAATCAACTGATTAACAGTAATTTATTTTTAACCGTTTTGGTATTTTAGTCAACTTTGTTTTAAATACTATACAAAACTGTTCATTTCCCCGTAAAATGAGCGTTTTGTTTGTTCATAAATGCCAACACCCCTGCTTTAAAGTCGTCCGTTCCGAAACATTTGGAAAACTCGTTGATCTCGACCTCAAAACCATTCTGATCGTTCCTGACAGATGCATTGATCGCCGTAATGGCAGAAGCGATAGCAAGCGGGGCACGCAATAAAATTTTATTCAATATTTCTTCTGCCTTTATTAATAATTGGTCGGGTGCTACAACATGGTTAACCAAACCTAATGTTAAGGCCTCGCTGGCATTTATCATGTCGGCCGTCATAATCATTTCTAAAGCTTTACCTTTCCCTACAAGTTGTGTTAAGCGTTGCGTTCCACCATATCCCGGTATTATTCCCAGGGTAACCTCGGGTAAACCCATCCTGGCAGTATCTGCTGCTATGCGGATATGGCAGGCCATAGCCAGTTCTAACCCTCCGCCCAACGCGAAACCATTTATGGCAGCTATAACGGGTTTATTGCCGTTTTCTATCATATCAAAAACTTTGGTATGGCCCTCGTGTGCCAATTCGCGGCCCTGGTCTATATCAAATTCTGCAAATTCTGATATATCTGCCCCTGCCACAAAAGCCTTTGTTCCGGCACCGGTAACTATAATGCCGCCAACCTGTGGGTCAGAAAAAGCATTATACATGCAGGCATGCAGCTCAGCTAAAGTTAACTTGTTTAAAGCATTTAACTTGCTTTCGCGATTAATGGTAACATATAGAATTCGGTCTTTACGCGCTGTTAATAAATTTTGGAATATCATTATTGATAAATTTGGCAAATGTGAATTTAAAAATTACGATGTTGCTTTACCCATTCTGTAATATATTTAACTATTTCATGTGTATTTGTCCCAGGTGAAAATAGCCGGTTTACACCTATTTTACTGAGTTCTTCCATGTCCTGTTCTGGTATAATGCCACCGCCCGTAACCAAAACGTCATCAAGTCCTTTTGCTTTCATTAATGCGATGATCTTGGGGAAAACCGTCATGTGCGCGCCCGAAAGTATGGATACGCCAATAGCGTCCACATCTTCCTGTAAAGCAGCATTCACTACCATTTCGGGTGTTTGGCGCAAGCCCGTATAAATTACTTCCATGCCGGCATCACGTAACGATGTTGCAATAATGCGTGCGCCACGGTCGTGCCCGTCAAGGCCAACTTTGGCAACCAGTACACGTATAGGGCGGTTAAATTCGGTGGTGCTCATATTTAATAAACAGGTGGATGGTTATAAAAGTAATAAGAAAATTGTGCTTTTTGTTTTTTAACGGCAACATGCAAATCTTATGCGATCAAAATATCGCATAATTTAACACATTGATTACCTTTGATCCATTATGAGCGAAGAACGATCGTTAAACTTTATAGAAGAGATCATAGAAGAAGATATACGTAACGGTAAAAACGAGGGCCGGGTGCATACCCGTTTCCCGCCGGAGCCTAACGGATATTTGCATATAGGCCATGCTAAATCAATTTGTTTGAACTTTGGGCTGGCCAAAAAATACAATGGTAAAACCAACCTCCGTTTTGACGATACCAACCCGGTAACAGAGGATACCGAATATGTGGAAAGCATTAAGGAAGATGTACGCTGGCTTGGTTTTGACTGGGCGAACGAACTTTACGCGTCTGACTATTTCGACCAAATTTATGCCTTCGCCCAAAAGTTGATTGAACAGGGCCTGGCCTATGTTGATGATAGCACTGCCGAAGAAATAGCTCACCAAAAAGGTACGCCTACCGAACCAGGCGTACCCAATCAATATCGCGACCGTACCGTTGCCGAAAACCTGAACCTGTTTGCCGAAATGAAGGACGGTATGTACCCCGACGGGGCAAAAGTATTGCGCGCCAAGGTTGACCTCGGGTCGCCAAACATGCTGATGCGCGACCCTATCATGTATCGCATAAAACATGCGCACCATCACCGTACGGGCGATGCCTGGTGCATATACCCGATGTATGATTTTGCCCATGGCCAAAGCGATTCTATTGAACAAATTACCCATTCCATATGCACGCTTGAGTTTATCCCGCACCGTGCCATGTACGATTGGTTTATTGATAAGCTGGCCATATTCCCGTCCCAACAATATGAGTTTGCCCGTTTAAACATGACCTATACCGTGATGAGCAAACGAAAACTGCTGCAACTGGTTAACGAGGGCTTTGTTGAAAGCTGGGACGACCCGCGCATGCCAACTATTAGTGGTTTGCGCCGCAGGGGCTATACACCACATTCGTTACGTGAGTTTTGCGAGCGCATTGGTGTAGCCAAACGGGAGAACATGATAGACGTAAGCTTGTTGGAGTTTTGCATCCGCGAGGATCTGAATAAAACCGCTTGGCGCCGCATGGCAGTGCTCGATCCGGTTAAATGTATCATTACCAATTTTGCCGAAGGTGCAGAAGAAATGCATTTTGGCGAAAATAACCCCGAAGCCGAAGGCGGCGATGGGGGCCGCGATATTCCGTTTAGCCGGGAGATATGGATTGAGCGCGACGACTTTATGGAGGTTGCGCCTAAAAAATTCTTCAGATTAGGCCCCGGTTTAATGGTGCGGCTAAAAAACGCTTACATTATAAAATGTGATGATTTTATTAAGGATGCTGATGGAGCCATTACTGAGATACATTGCTCCTATATTCCCGAGTCAAGATCGGGGAGCGATACCAGTGGTATTAACGTTAAAGGAACTATCCATTGGGTAAGTGTGCCACATGCTAAAACTGCCGAGGTGCGTTTGTACGACCGCCTGTTTAAGGTTGAGGACCCATCCAACGAGGATGGCGACTTTAAGGACTACATCAATCCCGAAAGTTTACACATGATACAAGCCTACGTAGAACCCGATTTGGCTACTGTGGAAACGGGCAAGGGTTATCAGTTTATCCGCAAAGGTTATTTCTGTTTGGATAAAACATCAACCGCCGATCATTTAGTGTTTAACAGAACAGTTACTTTGAAGGATGGTTGGGTGAAGAAATAATTCGCTGTTTTTGATATTTAAAGCCCTATTCTGGTTAAGCGGGGCTTTTTTTTTGTTTGTGTTTCCTGTATGGTTGATCTGCATAGCCCCCGCTCAATTGCCGCTGGGCTGTTACTTTTGGGCGCAAAAGTAACCAAAACGCTTGTCGGCAAAAAGGCTTCTTTGCCGCACATGGCTTTTCGCGCACAAGCGGGCAGAACTCACGGGCGGCCCGATCCATTGCCTCCAATGCTGCACATGCCCCGCGCGAGCAGAATCGAAAGGCCCTTCCCTGCCGCACCACCTTACACGTTCCGCCCGCTTTGGCCGAAGCTGCTTTGCTGACGGGTTTCTTAGTTGTGGGTGGTTGGGTTGTGAGTTGAGGGTTGTGAGTTATGTGTTGCGAGTTGTTTGTAGTAAAGTATTTTCTTGGATAAACTTTTTTAATTGACAATAAATAGGTGCCCCTTGCCCGTTTCAACATTGCCTTAGGTTAACAACCTGGAAGTCTTTGAATACCAATGGTTTTTAGGTTTTGGAGTGTCTGGTCCTTATAAAAAAGCTTTTTTTGCGATACGTTTACGCTAGCTGGTCAATAAAAACGTCTTCTCCCTGTAACTTATTTCCGCAACTGGCATCTTATTAAAAACATCAGTAGTAAATAGGTGGAATAATAGAACCTTAAATATTTAGGGATAATAATAATTTAAAATCCCCCTTAAAGGGATAATAATAAAAACTGATAATGAAAACAACTTATACCAAAATACTTATAATTATTGCTTGTATTTATTGCGGGTTTATGCAACCTGCGGAAGCTCAAACGGTTAAACATAAGGGAAAAATATCAGGAAAGATACTGGACGAGATGGGTGCAGCAATGCCTTATGCTACCGTTGGCTTATTAAAAGCTAAAGATTCATCAGTAGTTAGGGGTGGCTTAACAAATGATGCCGGCAGCTATAAATTTGACCATGTTGCTCAGGGTGCTTATATAATTAAAGTAACAGCCGTTAACTATGTTAAAGCTGCTAGTGCCGTTATAAATATAGATAGTGCCGAGGTCAGTATTCCTGCCATACGGTTAAGTACTGCCTCAAAAACGCTAAAAACCGTGAATATAACGGCTGCCAAACCATTGATAGAACGCAAACTCGACCGTACTGTAATGAACGTGGAGAACAGCGTTTTGGCAGCGGGGAATTCCGCTTTGGAGATATTAGAAAGAGCCCCTGGTGTAACCGTTGACAAGGATGATAAGATTAGCCTGAATGGCAAACAAGGTGTTACCGTAATGATTGATGGTAAACTAACCTATCTATCATCTGCACAGTTAGCTACCTTGTTGCGGGCTACTGATGGCAATACGGTCAAGTCCATCGAGATCATTACCAATCCATCTGCCAAGTACGATGCCGCGGGTAACTCGGGCATCATCAATATCATCTTAAAAAAGAACAAAACTACGGGTACCAATGGTAGCCTATCAGCAACAGGTGGTATCGGGGCCTACCCCAAAGGCGAAGCATCATTGAACCTTAACCATAAAGAAGGTGCATTAAATGTATTTGGCTCATTTAGCCATGGCAATAGAAAGCAGTCTAATAATTTATTTATTGATAGAATTGTTGATGCTAGCGGGACAAAAACGTTCTTTACCCAGCACACTTTTATGCCGCAAACCTGGTCTAATAACAGTTACCGGATAGGCACTGATTACGACATTACTAAAAATAATACTATTGGTTTTGTGACGAATGGTTATTTTAACGAAATTGATGGAAATAACAGCAATAACACTTTGATAGGTACAGCACCCGGAACGACAAATTCAAACCAAAACACCTATTCGACCATCAACCAGACCTTTAAAAATTTTGCCTTTAATGTAAACGATAAATTTACAATTGATACCGCGGGACAAGAATTATCTGTTGATATTGACTATTCCAAATTTGACAATACGAATAATGCCCATTACGATTCTTTTATTTTGGCGCCAGATGGAAGCACGCAGGCTCCTCCATCGTTTATCAGGAATCAATCGCCATCAACTATAACCATCAACACCCAAAAGTTTGATTATACAAAGCCGTTAACTAAAAAAGTAAAACTGGAAACCGGATTTAAGGCCAGCAACGTAAAAACAGATAACGACCTGGAAGCTCAAACACTGGCTAACCAGCAATGGAATAACGACCCTACACGCACCAACCGATTTATATATACGGAGAAACTAGTTGCCGGATACATTAGCTTAAGTGAGACCTTCAAAAAAACGTCGGTACAATTAGGCTTACGTGGCGAGAACACTAAATCGACCGGAAATTCAATAACACAGAACCAGGTTGTTGACCGTAGTTATTTTGACCTGTTCCCTAGTGTATTTATTAACCAAACCCTCACAGACAAGCACGAGGTCAGTTTTTCATACAGCCGCCGCATTGATCGCCCCGGGTATGACAATCTGAACCCTTTTGTTTATTATTTGGATCAGTACACGTACGGCCAGGGCAACCCTTATTTAAAACCTCAATACACGCAATCGTTCGGGTTTAACTATACTTATAATAAAAGCATTAACTTAAGTTTAAATTACAGCTATACATCGGATGTGATTAGCGAAGTGTTATTACCCAACAATAATAAAACCTACCAAACATCTTTAAATCTTAAATCGCAAACTGCTTATAGTGCAAATATAAACGCGCCTTTCAATTTTACTAAATGGTGGTCGGGCAATGCAAACATCAATATATTTTACATGCGCTTTAAAGCCGATAGTTTGCCAGAAGGTAATAAGCTTGATGATGGACAGGTAACCGTTCAATTCAGAACGTCGCATACGTTTCTGTTAGGAAAAGGTTTTAAGGGTGAGGTTTCTACCGATTATCAATCGCCACTTACATACGGCCTGCTAAAAATAGAACAAAAGTATGGTGTCGACGCCGGTTTTAGTCGCTCATTCGCCGATAAAAAAGCCAACTTGAAGTTTTCTGTTAGCGATATATTTAACACTCAAAAATCAAAACTATCAAGTGTTTATACCCACCAAGCATTAAACATTATGGATAAGTTTGAAACGCGCGTAGCGCGCCTAACTTTTACCTACAATTTTGGGAACGCTAAAATTAAGATGCGGCAACACTCCGGTGGATCTGACAGTGAAAAGAGCCGGGTTAAGGGGAATAACTAAAGCCTCGCTTGCACTCATTACCTATCAAAAGTAGAGGCAATTTGATCATTCATCTTTTACGCATGTAAACTTATATAAATAATCCAAACACTCATTAATCCTATTATAAAAGGAATTATAAATATCATAAAGCTAAAACCCATCCATAGATAAGGACTTTTTAGCGGTTTAGTTTTGTTACTTACAGTCTGCCTGAGTGTGGAGACTGGCATCTGCGAGATATCTTGCCGGGTTAGCCCGCAATTTAGCGCGTTATTCATACTAAGCCCTTGCTTAAAGGCTTTAAACGTATTTTTAGGATAAAACAATACCCCTAATCCCATTGCCCAAAGAGTTAGCAGCCAAGGCAAATACAGATCGCCCCATCCCCCGGATGCTACCTCCCAGGCAGAAACCGCACTTTCGCCTTTCCAGCTGGTATCACAGCCGGTTATAATATGGCTCAGATCATGTAAATAAACATTGTTTCTCCGGCTCTCGGCATTTGGAATAGGGATAGAAAAGAAACCAAATTTGATCCAAACATATTTGTCGCTCGTGCCGCCATCATCCCCAAAATCGTTTTTATTGTAAAAATCGGCAATAGCTTGTTGTACGGTTATGTTAAGATTATCGGATTGCATTGCTAAGGGTTAATTTTACATGATCAGATCCTCCCCAACATCAGGAAGGATCTGTTAAGACTAATTTACCTCCACCCCTTAAACTTATTGATTAAGCCGTTGGTCGATCCATCATGCGTGGTAACCTCATCATTGGTACGTAGCTCTGGCAATATTTTACCGGCTAATTGTTTGCCAAGCTCAACGCCCCATTGGTCAAAGCTGTAAATGTTCCACATAATGCCCTGCACAAATATCTTATGCTCATACATCGCGATAAGTGACCCTAAGCTGCGTGGTGTTATTTTTTTGACCAGTAAGGAATTGGTAGGGCGGTTACCATCAAACACCTTGAACGGGGCTATCTGGTCTATCTCTTCCTGTGTTTTACCGGCTGCTTTAAGTTCGTCAATAACTACTTCCAGGGTTTTGCCATTCATTAAAGCCTCTGTTTGGGCAAAAAAGTTAGATAGCAACAGGGTATGGTGTTCGCCAAGCGGGTTATGGCTTTGCGCGGGGGCAATAAAATCGCAAGGGATCAGTTTAGTACCCTGGTGAATCAATTGATAAAAAGCGTGCTGGCCGTTTGTACCGGGTTCGCCCCAAATGATCGGGCCTGTTTCGTAGTCCACATCTTTACCATTACGATCTACATGCTTTCCATTGCTTTCCATATCACCTTGTTGAAAGTAAGCTGCAAAACGGTGCAGATATTGATCGTAAGGCAAAATAGCCTGGGTTTGCGCATCAAAAAAATTATTATACCAAATACCCACCAGGGCCAGTATAACCGGGATGTTGGCGTCAAGTTCGGTATCTTTAAAGTGGTTGTCCATAGCATGGGCGCCAGCCAACAACTCCCTGAAATTATGGAAACCTATACTTAATGAGATGGATAAGCCAATAGCGCTCCATAAAGAATAACGGCCGCCTACCCAATCCCAAAACTCAAACATGTTTTTAGTATCTATACCAAACTCCGCTACGGCCTTACCATTGGTTGATAGCGCGGCAAAATGTTTGGCAACATCGGCCTCTTTGGCACCGGCAGCTAAAAACCAATCGCGCGCGGAGTGGGCGTTGGCCATAGTTTCCTGGGTGGTAAAGGTTTTTGACGCGATAAGGAATAACGTAGTTTCGGGATCAACCAGTTTTAATGCTTCCGCGATGTGCGTACCATCAACATTAGATACAAAGTGAAGGTTCAGCTGATTTTTATAGGCCTTTAAACCCTCGGTAACCATTACTGGGCCCAGGTCAGACCCGCCAATGCCAATATTAACAACATCCGTAATAGCTTTACCTGTATAGCCCTTCCATGCACCAGATATTACCGCGTTAGAGAACTCCTCCATGTGTTTTAACACCGCGTTAACCTCGGGCATAACATCTTTACCATCAGCATAAACGGGTGTATTGCTTTGGTTGCGTAAAGCGGTGTGCAGCACCTGGCGACCTTCGGTCATGTTTATTTTATCGCCGGTAAACATGGCTTTTATCGCATCATTTAACCTACACTCTTTGGCGCATTGTAGCAATAAAGCTATAGTTTCTTCGTCTATCCGGTTTTTTGAATAGTCTAGTAATATATCTTCAAACAATATCGAAAACTTGTTAAACCTGTCCTTATCGGCCTCAAAAAGGGCTTTAAGGTCAATTTCAGCCATTTTTATGGCATGGTCAGTTAAGTATGGATACGTTTTGGTTTCGGTAAAATTAATGTTCGGCAGCATATTTGTTTGTTTATTTCCAAAATTAATAACTAACGGTAAACATAGGTAAGTTAATTGATAATTCTCTTACAAAAAACGCCCCATAGTGTTGGTTTTACACACGTAACTTAGTGTTATTTTAACACATACCAATTAGTATTATTTTAAAAAAAGTTACAAAAATTTTACATAATCAAAATTATTATTTAATATATTTGATTTGTTGATATCAAAATCAACAAAAAACAATCATTTTCTTAAACGTACTTTTAAACTGTTCAGCAATGTTTGAAAAACTTTTTTTACTCGTGAAAAATAACGCAGGAAAAGCTGTTATTAACAATCCGGAAATTCCAGAAAAAGATCGTGAATCTGTAATTACCGAGGCATCAAGCTCTATTATTGATGTTTTAAAAAACCAGATAGAGAGTGGGCGAATTAAAGATCTGGTAGGCTTTTTCCAGCTGACCGGGATTCGCAATAACCCCATAGTTAACAATATAGTTAATAAGTTTGCCAACAGGTTAAATAAATATTACAGTATATCTCCAAATACCGCTTATTCGGTATCAAGTGAGTTAATACCCGCGGTAATGGTACAATTGGTACAACAAAGCAAAAACGCTCATAATAAAGACCTGGGCATTATGTTTACCCAACTAAATGGTAACCGTGCCGATCTGAGCGCAATGGTTAACAGCATGCTCATCGCATCATAAAAGTTAATAATTATTGCAACAGTATAGTGGCCTATACTTTATCTCTGTAAAGGGAATAAAGTATAGGTTATTTTTTTGCCTCCGCCGTGTGGTTTTGGTTCCTTAGCGTTGAAAATGGAATGGTGTGTTTGATTGTTTACTGCTTGCATGTAACAAAAGATAAACACGAATGTGTATACCGCTTTACAATTATATGTTACTGGGATTGAACCTGTAGATATCGTCTATTTCGTAACTAAATCCTATCTTTAATCTTCTAAACATCACACCATGATTAAAAAAACATCCACCGTTTTATTACTGTTTCTTATTTTACACAGTTGCACTCATGCCCAAACTTTTAATAAAGCCAAGCTTGACAGTTTTTTTGTCGCGCTGAACGCGCATGATCAAAATATGGGCAGTATAGCCATCTCCGCTAACGGCGTATTGGTTTATCAAAATGCAGTTGGTTACAGCCAGATAAATAAAGGATTAAAAACACCATCGACAATTAAAACGGAATACCGCATAGGCTCTATCAGTAAAATGTTTACCGCTACCATGATCTTCCAATTGATTGATGAAGGTAAGCTTGGCTTTGAAACAACCTTAGCCACTTATTTTCCGCAACTTCCAAACGCCGGAAAGATCACCATAGCCGAAATGCTGCACCATCGCAGCGGACTTCATAATTTTACCAGCGACCCGCTTTTTACCTCCTATATGGCTACCCATAAGTCGGGAGCAGAAATGATCGCCATGATTGCCGGAAACAAACCCGATTTTGAACCTGATGCAAAGGCCGAATACAGCAATACCAACTTCGTGTTGCTGGGTTATATTATTGAGAAATTGACCGGTAAAACTTATGCTGAAGAATTAAAAACGCGGGTTACTTCAAAAATTGGCCTGGCCAATACTTATTACGGCACTAAACCTGATCCAGCCAAAAACGAGGCATACTCTTACAACTATGCAGGGCGATGGAGCCCTGCCACTGAAACGGATATGAGTATTCCGGGCGGTGCTGGTGCTATTGTATCCACACCAACTGACCTTGTTAAATTTATAGATGCGCTTTTTGCAGGAAAACTTATTAGTCCGGCAAACTTAGAGCTGATGAAAACGATGAAGGATAATTACGGTATGGCCATGTTTATCACCCCGTTTTATGATAAAAAAGGCTATGGACATAGCGGAGGCATAGACGGATTTACAAGCCTGCTTACTTATTTCCCGGAGGATAAGGTAGCGATAGCTTATACTTCCAACGGAAAGCGATATCCAACGAATGATGTGGCTATAGCTGCGTTAAGTATTTATTTTAACAACCCATTCACAATTCCTGAATTTAAAACCATCACCCTAAAAACCGCCGACCTTGATAAATACCTGGGTAACTATTCCAGTACCCAAATACCGTTAAAGATTGCTATAACTAAAAACAATGCTACGCTGTTTGCGCAAGCCACTGGTCAAAGCGCATTTCCACTGGAAGCTACAGGTGACAATAAATTTGTTTTTACGTCGGCTGGTGTTACTTTACAGTTTGAGCCGGCTAAAAATAGCTTTTCTTTACTTCAGGGAGGAACCACCTATCTTTTTACTAAAGTCAATTAATGGGGTTTTAAGTTATCGACTTAAATATTATTTCAACTCCCGCTCCTTTGGAGAGACCCGGGGTGAGGCTTTTTTTTTATATTTGACCCATGACTAAAGAGCAATTGCAGGATTTAAGGGATAGAACAGCTTCCCTGAGGAGGCATCTTTGACGTTGACCTGAAACTTGATGAATTACATACTCAGGAGGCCATAACCTTAAGTCCGGATTTTTGGGATAACCCTAAGGCTGCCGAGAAGGTACTGGCGGGCATAAAAGCCAAAAAAGTATGGACAGACGGTTACCAAAAGCTGGAAACCATTGTTGAAGATACTGCCGTGATGTTTGAATTTCAGCAAAGTGGCGATGCTACCCCGCAAGAAGTACAGGAACAATATGACATGGCACTTAAAACTGCCGAAGAACTGGAATTTAAAAACATGCTCTCGGCTGATGAAGACCAGTTGAGTGCCGTTTTGCAAATTACAGCCGGTGCCGGTGGTACCGAAAGTTGCGACTGGGCAAGTATGCTGATGCGGATGTACATGATGTGGGGGCAAAAAAATGGCTATAAAATATCCGAACAGGATTACCAGGAAGGTGAGGTTGCCGGTGTTAAAACCGTTACCCTGCAATTTGAGGGCGATTTTAGTTATGGTTATTTAAAGGGCGAGAATGGAGTGCACCGCCTGGTGCGTGTTTCGCCGTTTGATGCTAATGCCAAGCGGCATACATCGTTTGCCTCGGTATATGTTTACCCCCTGGTTGATGATACCATTAATATTGACGTAAACCCGGCAGATATTGAGTTTGAGACCTTCCGCTCGGGTGGCGCTGGTGGGCAGAATGTGAACAAGGTGGAAACCGCCGTACGCTTATACCATAAACCATCGGGCATCATTATCAAAAACCAGGAATCGCGATCGCAACTGCAAAATAAAGAGAACGCCATACGTTTGCTTAAATCGCAGCTTTACGAGGCCGAAATGCGCAAGCGCCTGGAAATAACCAATGCCATTGAGGGTAATAAAAAGAAAATTGAATGGGGATCGCAGATTCGTAATTATGTACTGCACCCGTATAAACTTGTAAAAGACCTGCGTACCGATCACGAAACATCAAACGCCCAAGCGGTATTGGATGGCGAGCTTGACGAATTTTTGAAAGCCTACCTGATGGAGTTTGGTGGCCCGAAGGTTTAACACGGTGTTATTACAGCGAATAGCGTAAAATACTATCACACATAAATTTTTTGTAACAATACCAAAACACAAGCAGTGATTTTTACCATTTAATACATAGCTTTATGGCAACCAATTTATAAGCTTATGTTTACCCGTCTATTTTTAATATCAATGCTTTCCTCCATATCTCAGTTGCTTATGGCACAACAAAAGCCCATTGTTTTGTATCCGGCAGGTGTCCCAAATTCAAAGAAAGGGCCAGCTGCTTACGCCGAAAAAACCGTGAAGGACAGGGTAACCATGGTTACAGATCCGGTTATGCTTCCCTACTATCCCGAAAAGGAAAAGGCAAATGGAGCCGCGGTAATAATTTGCCCGGGTGGTGGCTATGGGCAATTAGCAATTCAGCACGAAGGGTACGACATCGCTAAAAAATTCAATGATATTGGCATTACTGCCTTTGTGCTTAAATACCGCTTACCGAGTGATGATATTATGGCCGATAAATCAATTGGCCCTTTGCAGGATGCCCAGCGTGCCATACAGTTGGTAAGGCAAAACGCCGTAGCATGGGGGCTTAACCCGGCTAAAATAGGTATTATTGGCTTCTCTGCCGGCGGGCACCTGGCATCAACCGCGGGTACACATTTTGACAAAGCGGTTATTGATAACAAAGAAAACATCAGCCTTCGCCCGGACTTTATGATCCTGTTATACCCCGTTATCACCTTTGGCCAATTGGCGCACCGGGGGTCGGCAGATAATTTAATAGGTAAAACCCCAACACAAGCGCAAACCGACCTTTACTCTAACGAGAAACAAGTGACGGCTAACACGCCTATCACTTTTTTGGTACATGCCGAAGACGATGGCGCAGTGCCGGTACAAAACACGCTGATGTTTTATGATGCCCTGCTCAAGGCCCACGTAAAGGCCGAAATGCTTATTTACCCCAACGGCGGCCACGGCTTTGGCCTCAACAACAGTACCACAAAAGATCATTGGTTTGACCATGCCATAAACTGGCTGGATGCTAATGGGATGTTAACCAGGTAGGGGTTGCTTATTATGGTGATTTTACAATAAGGAAATACACATAATTATGCCCCAAAAATCTCTGTATCTAAATTTAATTCAGTCCAATATAGATGAATATGGCTATCATATAACTGTGGTCATGAGCAAATTGGACCCGAGGTATGCTTACACAATAGGGTTAACTAACCTGTTTGGTTTTGAATTAATATTTGCAGGCGGTATTTATTATTTAAAAGATGACCTGTTTCAAGTATTTGATGCCGTTGTTAAAGCACTAAAAAAGGGAGATCAAAAGGCCACGGTCGAATTTTTAGGCACTTTCCGTATTGCCCAAGTGGATAGTTCTTGGAGTGAATTGATGATGTTGGGAGTTTACGATCATTATAATACAAGCACAATAACGGCATTTCAGATCATACCGGACTCCGATCATTACACGCTTGATATACCCCGTATGTCAAACAAATTAGTTATTTCTGAAGAACCAGTTTGGCAATGGTTAGTTCGTAAATGGGATTACCCTGTTCCTGAAAATTCAACTGTTGTGACCGATCTCAAAGCATTATTAGGAGCAGCGATCACAGAAATTGTCCGCTGCGGTGATGATGAGTGGGAAATGTTTGCGGGTGCCGGGCCAG
This sequence comes from Mucilaginibacter sp., assembly GCA_025352225.1. GTDB lineage: Bacteria > Bacteroidota > Bacteroidia > Sphingobacteriales > Sphingobacteriaceae > Mucilaginibacter. The sequence goes on from JANXTT010000030.1 coordinate 14,977, forward strand.
ACGTGCAGAAAGAAGATGCAAGGGTAGTTTCTTTGGCTTCGATCATTGGCATGGATAAAACCCTCTTGCCAGCTATTAGCCTTAATATTGGTGAAGGGCTTTGGAGAGATACTAATAATTCGGACTGGAATAGCTGGGGTTAGTAAGCATTGTTTCCCCTACGCATGTGGTAACGGGAGCTAAGAATGGTAATCCATTTTTTACATAATTTTAGGAGAACCCTCCTGGTTTTTTACACATAGTAAAAAAAGGGCAGATAAGCCCCAGCGCAACAGCACGCGTCCCCGCTTATGGGCGGTGCCACGAAATAGTCTACCTTTAATTATAATATTGAAGTTATACATCAAGCCGATATTAACCGTATGATCTATCACCAAATAATTGACCATATTAACAGGTATGTGAATCTGACGCCTGAAGAAGAAGTTGTTGTCTGTTCTGCTTTACAACTAATAAATGTGAAAAAGAAGGCGTTGATAACAGAACCCGGCAAGATCTGTAAGGGCGAATATTTTGTATTAACCGGTTTATTAAGACAATATTATATCAATAAAAAACTGAATGAACAGATCGTACAGTTCGCTTTGGAGGGCTGGTGGATGACGGATCATGAAAGCCTCATAAATAATACCAGCGGTACTACCTACATACAGACGGTAGAAAATTCAGAGATATTATTTTTATCGTCCGAAAACAAAATCATATTACTACAAACCGTTCCTAAACTGGAAGTTTATTTCAGGTTAATGATGCAAAAGGCATTTATTGCCTTACAGCGACGGATAGGATTTCTTTTTAACCAAACTGATGAAGAACGATTTCATAATTTTTCAAACGCATACCCCGGATTTATTCAGCGCATCCCACAATATATGCTAGCCTCGTACCTCGGATTTACACCACAATTTTTAAGTAGAATAAGGGCAAGAAAAAAATAACGCCTTTATTATGTTTAAACAGATTTCTTAAACCAGGTTCATTTTTTATATGTCGATCAGTACGCAACTTTGTCGTAACAATAAAAATCAAAGACATGAACAGAATAAATTTATTTCAAAGCCAACCCGACACTTATAAAGCAATGAGTGCGCTAGAAAGTTATATCAATAGCACGCCGCTAACGCCTATTCATAAAGAACTAATTAAAATCCGTGTTTCTCAAATTAATGGTTGTGCTTATTGCCTGGATATGCATAATAGAGATGCACGAAAACTGGGAGAAACGGAACAACGCCTGTATACGATAAGTGCCTGGCGGGACACGTCTTTTTTTGACGAAAAAGAAAAAGCTATATTAGCCCTGGCAGAGGAGGTGACCCTGATAGCAAAAGGAGGCGTTTCTGATAACACCTATAATAACGCCATCGAAATTCTAGGGAACCAATATTTCGCCCATGTGTTAATGGCTGTTATTACCATAAATGGTTGGAACAGAATAGCAATAAGCACTCATTTACAACCAGCTTTATTGACGCCGGGTAATTAAGAAAGACACTTAATTTGGTAAGCGGGGACGCGCTAGCACCGCGATCCCTTTTTTAAATAATTTTAGTAGTAGCCTTACACTTTTTTACACTAAGTAAAAAACGAGACAATGAACGGGACAGTTATAAACCCCGGTAGTTAGCTTATGACCAGAAAGTTATACGCTGATCTATATTATAAAGGTGACAGCTTGCGGGACAGCAGCGGGACACCTGCAAGACAGCAGCGAGACAGCAACGGGACAGCAGCGAGACAAAACTAATATAGTTAATATAGAAGAATAAAGTAAATAAAGAGAATATATACCCATGCCCCTTTTTGTTTTTTTAGTCTCAAAACTGTGAGACTATTTTTGCCGCCGCATTAGATACCTTTGTGAGTAAGAAATGGGGAGCGGGTTAATTGATATATCCCGCAAAATTTTAACTCAATTTGTAACATAAATCAATATTAACCATGGTAGGCCGCAAATCAACCACTAGTAATAATAATGATATTAAAATTATGAAATGCCTTTTAACATTCGTATCGATAATATTAGTTGCTTATGCATTATCTACAACGGCGGGCAGCAGGCATTATATAACACAAACCGAGATCTCTTATAGAGTTTATAAAATCGATTCCATTAATAGTTTTTACTTGATCTACGCTAAAGGCCGTGACAGCCTTTTTAAAATAGTATCAAAGAAAGAAAGTGACATAATTGGTAATAAAATTGAAGTGGACAAGGCCTATTCGTTTAAGCTTCATTCAAGCTTGACCGATTTTAGGATAGGTAATGTTTTGATCTCGCCTAGAAACTTAGAGGTAAACTGCTTTTCATATTATGATGAAACGCAAATATGCTATGAAGGCGATTCTATAAGGGATCTGTTTCATGCTGACAACCTAAGGGGTTTATACTTTATTAAAACGAAATAATACTAATCGGTTATAATAACAAAGCCATATCTTAGTGCTTGTCCAAGCATTGATTGGCTAAATTCATAAGCGAGGACGCTTGCGTTAGGGATACAAAAACAAATTTAAAAAAAGGTTTATAAAGTTATCGATTAGAAAAAACAACGCTTGTCGACGACAAGTTCGCCTAATTTAAGTACCATTACTCCATCATCTAATGCGCCACCATATTTAACACCAACCTCAAAATGATCACTAATCAAATACGAACTAAAACAAGTTATACGATCTTTGCCTTAGTTTTGTGCTTGTCATTTCTAAGTTGTTTTGTAAAGAAAAAAAATGATAGTCAGTCAAACTATTTACATTATGGCTACCAGAATATTTTTCCAAGTACCCTAAAATATGACACTTTGGAAATGAACTTTTTTTTTGAAAAGAGTATCTCTGCGTATATCGACTTTGATGTTTTGACGCAAGAAAATGGGTTTGTATGTGATAAGGGCTTTTTAAATCGAAATTCATATCTGAACGGAATATTTAACATAGATGAAGAATATTGCTGGTTCAGCATTGATTGGCTAAATTCATAAGTGAGGTGCTTGCGGTAGCGGGGTATAACCTTAAACAAACGATAATAAAATAATGATTAGGACAATAAAAAGTATCATCAGCATTATATTAATATTGGGTTCTTCCTGTAATAATACCAGCAAGACACATTTGAGAGTTGATAGTAAGGAAATTTTAAACAGAAGTAATTTATCGCTTGTAAAAGGTATACATAATGATAAAGTTAAGTTAAGTTTTTTTGATAGTGTTTTATCAAAATCAGACCTTTCAATATCTCAAATAAAGCAACATACAATTATTGATACTTTATATATAAATCAAAATACAAGGTTTGTAGGCGATACTCTTTATAAAATTAATTCAAATTGTAGTGTTGCATTAGTTAAGGCTTATGGGCCAACTTGTGGCTATAAGTATTTATTAGTATTTAATCATTTTACCTTAAAAAACACTGCTTATAGGCTAATTCTAACCGATTGTGACGAAGATGAAGGTGCTGATTTTTCAAGATTAAGATATAACACTATAACTGATACTACTTTTTACACGAATGAAACATTACTCAAAAGAAAAATAAATAGTAAAATTCATGTTGTGGTGAATAAACAGTATTATGGGATAAATAAAAAAGGGGAAATTGATTCCTTAAGACCCCGCGCTACTAAAAGCTACTAACTTACCATCTCTCTTTACTACCCTCCAACCCACATTTCCCTCCTACCAATAATTTACTTATTTTGTACTACATTTAACTAAGGCTATACTATGCATAAAGGACGGTTAGAAGCATTTAGCGATGGTGTTATCGCCATCATTATCACCATTATGGTGCTGGAGCTTAAGGTGCCCCACGGCGATAGTTTGGCGGCCCTAAAGCCTGTTGTGCCGGTGTTTATAAGTTATATTTTAAGCTTTGTATACGTTGGCATTTACTGGAATAACCACCACCATACCATGCAGGCCGTTAAAAGCATAAACGGTGCCATACTTTGGGCCAATCTGCATTTGCTGTTCTGGCTCTCCATGGTGCCTTTTGTTACCTCGTGGATGGGCGAAAATAACTTTACAACATGGCCCATTGCCCTATATGGCTTTGTGCTGTTGATGAATGCCGTTGCCTATACCCTATTAATTATTGCTTTGCTGCGCCACCACGGTAAAGACTCTCTACTGGGCAAGGCCATAGGCAACGACCGAAAGGGAAAGATATCATTGGTAATTTATACCCTGGCTATACTACTATCATGGGTATGCGCCTGGGTGAGTTTTGGGCTATATGTTATAGTGGCTTGTATTTGGTTTATACCGGATAGCCGCATAGAACGAAAAATTGTACATCAGCAGCCATAAGTTTAACCCACTCAATTTCTATCGCCTTTTTCCTGTAGGATATCGAGCAGCTCATTCAATTCCGTAACCTTTTCTGTTGACCCCGATTTTTCGTACGAACTTATTAAATTGCGTACTACCCGCCTGATGATATCCGCGTTGGAGCAGGGTTCATAAAAATGCCTTTCCGGGTTTAAATTAAGTTGTTTTAAAAATTGGTCAACATCCCGGCGGCCAAAAATATAGCCCTTGTTAAATGTGTTGATGTAAAACAAAATCCCACTCTGGGTTTCATCCTGGTAGGTTTCATCAATATAAGCTAAAATAAAATGCTGTGGCAGGTTAACGCCATATATTGGCAGATCGAGCTTTTGGGCTATGATGGAGTATATAATAGCAAGCGAAATCTGATTGCCTTTATGATTTTCTATAACCTGGCTCAAATAAGAATTTTGAGGATCCTGATGATTTGCGGTATTGCCACTGAAGCCATAGATATTATAAAAAACATGGTTAAATATTTTTACATTTTCTCCCGGACTGGCATCGTTTATCATCAGCATCCATATGTCGCGTTTAATATCTTCAAGCTGGTTTACAACCTTTTGCTCATCCAGATCGGGGTATTGATATTTGTTGATGATAAGAGAGCCCTGCAATAGGTCGAAAGCCCCGCCATGATACCATAGCTTAAGCTCTTCTTTTAAATTACGGAACTGGATCTCGTGCACCAGGTTGGCAATTCGTTCCTGTTGTATCGGGTCAAAAGCCTCGCCAAATGCCGATTCCAGGTATTCAACAGCGTCGCTCCCATAGGTTAACAGCTTAAGGTGCACATGGTCATAAATCTCCCTGTCCGGATCATCCAGCAAGCGTATCAATGATTTTATTTCTGTACTGTTCACCATATCAATTACCCTAAAATACTAACCTTTGTTTAATTTTACAAGCTATACAAATTTTTGCTACATGGGTCTGACATTTATAAAGCATTATTTACAGCATCGCTTAAAAGCCAAAAACAGGCATGGGCTGCACTCGCCCTTTATTTATAAGTTGCTTGATGAAATAGTTTACGATTTTCGTGCCAATATTGTTTACACAGAAATAGAAGCTAACGGGCGAGCAAGCAACCTTACACCAGGTAACTCCCCTAAGGTAAATCAATTGATATACAGGCTGGTAAAGCACTTTAACCCCGAAACCGTGCTAAACACAGGCAGCGATACCGATATTACATTGCTGTATATGCGTAAGGCCGTGCCGCATGCAAACATATACACTTTGGCATCAAAGCCCAACAATCCCAACTTGTTAAATACCCTCCACACGGTAGATTTGGCATATATTAATAACACCGACGATCAAAATAACGGGTTATTATATTTTGACCAACTATTACCAAAGTTTAATTATCAAAGCGTAGTGATCATAAACAATATTTACAAACATGCAGAAGCCCGGAAATCCTGGCAACAGATTCAGGCTAATCCTAAGGTTATGGTTACTGTAGATCTGTTTTATATTGGCCTCATCTTCTTTCGCCCGGGGCAGGCTAAAGAACATTTTAAGTTGCGGTTTTAAGCATTATTCGTGAGTGCCCCCCGTTGGTTAAAGGATACTTTCTACCCTCATAATTTTAATTAGAGTTTAGCTAAGGCCGCTTTTATTTTCGGTATCATTTGCTCTATTTCTTGTTTAGTACTTGCACCTACCGACGCCCGGAACCAGGTTAAGTTATCATCAGTACCAAAAGCCGAAAACGGAACAAGCGCGCAACCTGCTTCCTTAATCAGGTAAAAGTTAATATCAGCAGAGTCTTTAATTAAATCGCCTGCCGGGGTAGTTTTACCGGTATAATCAAGTTTTATGGTTAAATAAATAGCACCCATAGGCTCAATGGCATCTACAGCAAAGCCCTCTGCTTTAAGTTCCATAAAGCCATTGTATAAGGCCTGTAAGCTCTCTTGTACCCTGCCTTTAAATTCAGTAAGAAAAGCGGTTACATTCTGACCGTCTCTTAAAAAGTGCGACATGGCCACTTGTTCTGCCTTAGGCGACCATGCCCCCATATGGCCCACAATCGCTTTCATATTATTAATGATACCAGCAGGGCCAAATCCCCAGCCTACGCGTACACCGGTAGCTGCAAAACATTTTGATGAACCATCAATAAACACAACGTAATCTTTTAGCTCTGGCCGTAAACTAACCGGATCAAAATGTTGGTGTGCACCAAACGTTAACTGCGAATAGATTTGATCGTAAAGGATATATAACGGCTTTTCGCCGGCCTTACGGGATTTATTTTCGGTTATTACCGCGTCGCATATTCCTTCCAGATCTGTTTTGGTAAACATGGTTCCGGTTGGGTTTAACGGGGAGCAAAGCGCGAGCATTGTTGCGCCCTTTAAATGCGGGCGAATCTCGTCAGCCGTGGGCATAAAGTTGTTTTCGGGAAGTGTTTGTACCATAATAGCCTCCGCATTGATCAGGTCGCAATAATGATTATTGTTCCACGAAGGTATCGGGAAAACAACCTTATCTCCGGGATCTACTAAAGCAAGGTAAGTTGCATAGATCAACGGGCGCGAACCGCCCGAGATGAGGATTTGGTTTGGCTGATATTGGAGTCCATATTCAGCTTGTATAAATGCCGATACGCTTTCACGAAGGGCTAATACACCATCTGCGGGTGGATAGTTGGTTTGATTGGCATGATATGCAGCAATAATGCCGTCTTTTAACTGGCTTGGAATGGGATATATGTTTGAGTCAAAATCGCCTATTGTTAAATTTACAATATTCTGCCCTTGTCTTTTCAGTTCGTTGATCTCGCCCGCGATCTTTATAATTTCCGATCCCCGCAGGTTTTGAGCCAATTTAGATACCATCATGATACTTTATATATTATTGTAACAGCCGCAAATATATAGGTTTAATGCAAAAAGGGTACAAAAACATTAGATAAAGGCAGCAATTAAAAGATCGTTATTGATGTGTAAGGTTTTCTAGTTCATCTAATAGAGATATTTGCGCCGGGTTAATTTTCTTTCGGGCATCGGTAATTGTGAACCATCCACCCCGGTCAACTTCGGGAAACACTTTTTTTGTTCCCGATGACGGCGGCCATTCTATTTCGAATGTATTGCTTACGATTGCCTGTTGATCAATATTACCTTCTAACGCCCAGGCATGTACTATTTTACCACCTTTTTGTTTAATCGGCGTAAGCTTTAAAAAATTTCCATTAATAGCTATACCGGTTTCTTCTTTAAACTCGCGTATAGCGGCATCTAATGGTTGTTCGGTATCCAAAAACTCCCCTTTGGGGATTGTCCAGCTACTAGCATCCTTGTTTTTAAAGAACGGGCCTCCCGGGTGTACCAAAAACACTTCGGGTTGATGGGTTAGCTTTCTGAATAATAATATTCCTGCGCTTTGTTTCGGCATGGAGGCGTTTTAAATGCAAGGGGATGAGCTATTCAGCCCATCACCTTGATCAATATTTTTTAACCTTTATTTAAACCGGGGTTTTAAAAAGGCAATGGTATGCGCATAAGCATCTTTGGTGGCATCGCTATTATAAATAGGATTGCTTGGATTTGAAAAACCATGATCAGCATCGTATTGATGGAGGATCAATTTCTTGTCGGCCTTCTTCATGTTCTCAGCAAAAGTTGCTACAACTTTAGTATTTATCCATTTATCTTTATTGGCAAACAGGCCCAAAACGTCGGTATGAAGTGTTTTTAATTTGTTCACATCTTGTTCTGGCATGCCATAATACATTACACAGCCAATAGCTTGTTTACCAGCAAGCAAGCTGCTCTGTAAACTCCAGCCGCCACCAAAGCACCAACCAATAGTGGCGATATGGGCCTTATGGCCAGCATAGGCTATAGCTCCTTTTATGATAGCAATAGCCCGGTCTTCTTTAACGGCTTGCATATATTTGCCCGCGTCGTCTCGGTTGGCGGCAACTTTGCCATCGTACAGGTCAAGGTCAATAATATTTACATTACCCAGGTCTGTATATAATTTTTCAGATTCCTGCTTTATAAAATCGTTTAAACCATACCATTCATGTATCACAAATAAGTAGTTGTTGGTTGGCGTTTTAGCTTTTAACTCAAATGCGCCAGCTGTTTGGCCATCAGCTGTTTTATACGTTATAGCTTTGCCAATGCTACTTTGAAAATGCGAACGTACTGGATTAGGGTGTGCCATTCTGAAGGTTTTATCAGATGCCAGCGAAGCAAATCTTTGTGTTGCACTTGGATAGCAACAAGCCACCTTGCTTTGGCTAAACACCACGCCAGCGGCTAACGTAAGAGAAATAAAAAGTAAGAGCTTTTTCATAATGTAAATTTAATTGATGTTTAAATAGATAGCCTATAAATTTGTTTGTGGATTTGTAAAAAATTACACGAAAATGAAAAAACCTTTCCCGTGAGGAAAAGGCTCTTTTAAACTTTTTAATAAATGTTAATTATTGTGCTCCTGTAGTTTGTTTAGCTTGGTTCTTCATCTGGTCGTTTGCTACAATTACAATCTCCACCCTTCGGTTTTGTGATCTGCCTGCAACGTTAGTATTATCAGCAATAGGTTCTGTTTCGCCTTTACCTTCAGTACTTAAACGAGCCGGATCAACGCCTGATGCCAATGCATAAGCCTTTACAGCCTCGGCGCGACGAATTGAAAGATCCATATTGTGCGAAGCTGTACCTGTATTATCTGTATGGCCAACAATCAATATGTTAGTTTGCGGGTTTTTCTTTAGCGAGGCAGATAATTGTTCAATATCAGTTTTAGCAACGGGCTTTAAAGCGGTTTTATCAATATCAAATAAAATACCCGAACTAAATTTAACAATAATACCCTCACCTTCTCTAACCACTTCGGCTCCGGGAACCGTATTTTTTATTTCTGCAGCTTGCCTGTCCATGTTACGGCCAATAAAGGCACCTGCGGTTCCGCCTAACGCACCGCCAATAATTGCACCTAAGGCAGTATTGCCGGCTCTTTTGCCAATAATAGCACCAATAGTACCGCCAGCCCCGGCACCAATCGCGGTTCCTTTTTGTGTTTTAGTTAACGAGTCGCAACTTGTAACCAACATACTAACACTTGCCAGAGCAATGCCGAATGTTGCTATTTTTATTTTTAAAGTTTTCATTTTTTATTTATAGATTGTATTTACAAAGGTAAATATACAAAGCAAGTGCCAAAAAGCTTTTTGCATACATTTGCAAATTAAATATTCGTTTTGAGCAAAACAATAAGCATACTGGGGTGTGGATGGCTCGGCTTTCCGCTGGCTATTAGTTTGATAGCTAAGGGATGGGCCGTAAAAGGGTCTACCACTTCTGTTGATAAGCTTAAAATACTTGACAATAACGGAATTGCCCCTTATTTAGTACAGTTATCTAATATAGATACGCTTATAAAGAGCGACTTTTTAAACGCGGGCGTTTTATTGATCAATATCCCGCCATCGCTTAAACGGCAAACCGGCACTGATTACCTTAGGCAAATGGAAGGTTTAGTAGCGGCTATTAAAACATCTGCAATAAGGAGGGTGATTTTTATTAGCTCCACCTCAGTTTACCTGGAACAAGGTAAAGAAATAGATCAGGTTGATGAAAATTCTGTTTTATTGCAGTCTGAAGCATTATTTACGAAATGTAACCAATTTAAAACATCTGTTATTCGTTTTGCCGGATTAATTGGCGCCGGCAGGCACCCTTCGCGGTTTTTTGCAGGGAAAAAGAATATCCCTAATGGCGATGCCCCGGTTAACCTCATACATCTGGATGATTGCATTGGCGTAATTGAGGCGGTATTAAATCAGGATGCGTGTAATAGTGTCTACGCGGTGGCTGCACCTTCGCATCCATCCCGGAAAGTTTTCTACACCTTGGCGGCGCAACAGGCCGGGTTACCCTTACCGGAGTTTATGGATGAGTTGAAAGAATGGAAGATTGTAAACCCCGGGAAGGCTGTTAATGAGCTAAATTATCAGTTTATTCATCCAGATTGGATAAAATGGCTGGAGCGTATGCAAGACTGAACCAAGCATTAACCCAGCTTTATATATTCCCGTTGGTAGCTTAACGGACTTTTCCCTGTAATGAGTTTAAAGTACTTATGAAAGCCTACCAAGTTTTTAAATCCGCATTCAAAACAGATCTGTTTGATGCTTAATTTGTTTTCGATCAATAGCTTGCAGGCATCACCCACCCTTAATTCGATCAAAAATTGCGAATACGTTTTGCGTGTGCGCGATTTGAAGTACCTGCAAAACGAGTTTTCGCTAATTCGGGCGATATCGGCAATTTGTTTTAGTTGTATTTTGTTGCGGAAGTTAGCCAGCGAGTATTCATAAATAGCATTGATTCTTTCGTTTTCCAGATCGTCAAAATCATGTCGGAAACCTATGGATGATAAAAAAACGAGTTCTGTGCATCCGGCTATAGCCGATAATACTTCCAGTAAAATACCAATACGTGGCATGCCTTCGCTACCTATCATTTTTTTAATTAAGGCGGCAACCAGGTGAGCCGTGTTACCCGAAATATATATACCGCGTTTAGCTTTTTCGAGCAGGTTTTTAACGGGCTTACTTTCGGGCAGATTTAAAAAAGTGTCTCCCCAAAAATTTTCAGCAAAATGAATCACCGCGGCATCAGCACTTAAATGCGTGTCTTGCTGGAAATACATATCGTCGTAGCGCCAGTAATGGGGCAAATGGGCGCCAACCAGTACAATGTCGCCTTCGGTAAACCGCTTAATGTTATCCCCAATAAATTGCGTGCCGCTACCCTTGCGTATATGGATCAGTTCAACCTCGGGATGGTAATGCCAAAGATTATTGATGTAGGGGTACATATCCTGCCGAACGCTAAAAGAATGCGTGGGTTCGTTGGTAACTTTAAGGAGTTGGGGCTTCATTAAACTAAAAATTCTTAATGGATGAATATAATTGTTATTTATATGCCAAAATAGTTTATTATTTATACAATTCAAAAAAGCCAATATGTAATAAAACATTCTTTCTTTGTATTAACCAATTCTAAATAATTTTTAATGGTCATTTTTAAATATAATATGACTTTAACCTAAATCATCAAATGGAAAAAAAGAACAGCCAGTTATTTGCGGTGGCACTAGTTACGTCATTGTTTTTTTTGTGGGGGTTTGCACACAATCTGGATCCTATATTGATACCACACTTAAAAAAATCTTTTACCCTTACTACGGTTCAAGCCACACTTATTGATTCTGCTGTATTTGCGGCTTACTTTTTAATGGCAATACCCGCTGGGATCATCATGAAAAAGTATGGTTATAAAGCGGGTATTATTATCGGCTTATTAATATTTGCTACCGGATCATTTTTGTTTATCCCTGCTGCAAATACACAATTATATTCTTTCTTTTTAGTGGCCTTGTTTATCATTGCCTGTGGGTTAACTATTCTGGAAACTGCTGCAAATCCATACATGTCGTCTCTGGGCGATGCTAAAACATCTGTTTTAAGACTAAATTTCGCACAATCATTTAACGGCTTGGCTGCTGCATTGGCACCTGTTATAGGAGCTCGTATCATATTAACAAAAGGTTATACTGATAAGGAATTAGGTGCAATGACGGAAGTTGGGCGTAAATTAGCATTAGCTGCTGAGGCTTCCTCTGTAAAGATGCCCTATTTTATTCTTGGGGCTATTTTAGTATTGATTGCTATTTTGTTTGCCTTTATTAAGCTTCCAAAGATACAAAACACCGAAGAGCATATTGCAGGCAAAAATATTTTTCATGCGTTTAAGCATAAACATTTATCATGGGGAGTTGCGGCTCAGTTTTTTTATGTGGGTGCTCAAGTTTGCGTTTTTAGTTTATTTATATTATATGCTACAAAATCTGCAGGTATATCTGAAGTTAAAGCGGCAGATTATCTAGGTGTATGCGGAATTGCATTTTTAATAGGACGATTTGTAGGTACTGGGTTAAACGTGGTTTTTAAGCCTCAAAATTTATTGGCTATATATGCTGCAATAAACGTATTGTTATGTATAGGGGCTATGTTTGCTACTGGGATAGTTACCGTATATATAGTAATTGGCATATGCTTCTTTATGTCAATTATGTTCCCAACTATATTTTCTTTGGGTATTAAAAATTTAGGTGGCGATACAGAATTCGGAAGCAGCCTAATTATCATGTCAATAGTGGGGGGTGCCATATTGCCAAGATTATTTGGTATAGTAAGCGAGTCATTTAACAATATTCAATATGGCTATATAGTTCCCTTAGTTTGCTTTATAGTGATCGCAATATTTGGTTTGTCTGGTTATAAAGTTGTTAGTAAGGAGGATGTAGAAACAGCTCTGGACCCCGGAAATCTTGGATAATATGTCACTTTTTTAATATCACTAAACAAAACCCAGCATGAATAAATATTGTTTGGCCCTTGACCTGGTAAACGACCCGCAACTGATAGCCGAGTATGAAGACTGGCATAGTGCCGAAAAGGGCTGGCCCGAAATTAAAGCCAGCATTAAAGATGCCGGAGTAACCAATATGGAAATATACCGCTTTGGCAACCGCTTATTTATGATAATGGAAACAGATGAAACCTTTAGTTTTGAGCGTAAAGCAGCCATGGATGCTGCCAACCCCAAAGTACAGGAATGGGAGCAACTGATGTGGAAGTTTCAGGCATCAATACCGGGTTCAAAACCTGGGGAAAAGTGGGTGTTTATGAATAAAATTTTTCAATTGTAAATACTTGTCTAAGTAGCAGCTAATAAATAAGAGGTAATAATGTTAAGTTTAAATGGGAAAACAGCAGTAGTAACGGGCGGCGGAAGCGGAATAGGTAAAGCAGTGGCCCTGGTATTTGCAAAGCAAGGAGCCACAGTACATATTTTGGATATGAGTTTACCCGGCGGCCAACAAACAGCGAACGAAATTACTGCTGCCGGTGGTATTGCTTATGCGCATGCCTGCGATGTAAGCGATCAGCAACAGGTAAACGCAATATTTGATGCCATAAAAACAGTTAATCTGCTGGTAAACAATGCAGGCATAGCACATGTTGGCAAAGCCGATACCACAACCGAAGAAGATTTTACCAGGGTATTTAATATTAACGTTAAAGGGGTTTACAATTGCTTGCATGCCGCAATTCCGCTGATGAAGGCGAATGGTGGTGGGGCTATCCTTAATTTATCATCAATTGGCGCGGTGGTTGGTATTGCAGATAGGTTTGCCTATTCTATGAGCAAGGGCGCGGTACATGGCATGACATTGTCTACCGCGCGTGATTATATGGCCGATGGCATCCGGTGTAATTCTGTATCCCCGGCAAGGGTGCATACCCCATTTGTTGACGGCTTTATAGCTAAGAACTATCCCGGCAAGGAAGATGAGATGTTTGAAAAACTATCCAAATCGCAACCGATAGGCCGTATGGGTACACCCGAAGAAGTTGCTAACCTGATATTATACCTATGCGCCGACGAAGCATCGTTTATAACAGGTTGCGATTACCATATTGATGGCGGTTTTATTAAGCTGAATAATTAAACAGGCTTATCCGCCCGTTGGCCACCTTTTTTCTAAAAGGAGAAATATTGGATGGGTTAAGCGTGAAATAAGTTAAAAATACATTAAAAAAGTCCTCCCTTAGGGCGAGGATTAGGAGGGGCTATGAAACTAATACGATACGGAGAAATTAACAACGAAAAAACTGGCGTTGTATTGAATGATAAATATTTTGATACATCTGCCTTTGGCGAAGACTATAACGAACGGTTTTTTGAGACCAATGGGTTGAATCGTTTAGAAAATTTTGTAAATCAAAATACATCATTGCTAAAGCCTGTACCCGAGGGCGCGCGTTTAGGCAGCCCGGTTGCAAGGCCATCAAAAATTGTTTGCATAGGCTTAAACTACGCTGATCACGCTAAAGAAACGGGTGCTGCTTTACCGCCTGAGCCTGTAGTGTTTATGAAAAGCACTTCGGCATTGGCCGGCCCGTTTGATGATATTGTTATCCCCAAAGGATCGGTTAAAACTGATTGGGAGGTTGAACTTGCGGTTGTGATCAGCAAAAAAGCATCATATGTAGACGAAGCGGATGCCCACAACTACATAGCGGGCTATGTTTTGCATAACGACGTATCAGAACGGGCTTTTCAGTTAGAGCGCAACGGCACCTGGGACAAAGGTAAAGGTTGCGATACTTTTGCGCCAATTGGCCCTTTTATGGCTACAGCAGATGAAATAAGCGATGTAGATAATTTGCGCCTTTGGTTAACCGTGAATGGTAAAACCATGCAGAATGGCAATACCAGCAACCTGATCTTTAAAATACCATTTCTGATCTCGTACCTTAGTCAATTTATGACGCTCCTTCCCGGTGATGTAATATCTACTGGTACACCGGCGGGTGTTGGGCTGGGTTTTAACCCGCCTGTTTATTTAAAAGCCGGAGATGTAGTGGGGTTAGGTATAGATGGTTTAGGCACATCAAAACAAACATTAAAAGCGTATGCCCCGCATTGATTCGCACCAGCATTTTTGGGTATTTGACCCGGTTAGAGATAGCTGGATAAACGATGAGATGGCTGTTATACAGCGTGATTTTTTGCCTGCCGATCTTTATCCTGTATTAACAGAAAACAGCATTGACGGTTGTATCGCCGTTCAGGCCGACCAGTCTGAAACGCAGAATGATTTTTTGTTAGGGCTTGCTCTGGGCCATAGTTTTATTAAAGGGATAGTAGGCTGGGTTGACCTACGCGCTAAAAACATTGAAGAACGGCTGGAATATTATGCACAGTTTGAGCTAATGAAAGGCTTTAGGCATGTACTGCAAGGAGAGGCAGACAGGGCATTGATGCTGAAGCCAGCCTTTAAATACGGGATAAATAAGCTTCACCATTATGGTTTTACGTATGATGTTTTGATTTTTCCGGATCAGTTGCAATATGTTACGGAGTTGGTAAAGGCTTTCCCCAACCAAAAATTTGTGCTCGACCATATTGCCAAGCCTAACATTAAAGAACAGCATATTGACTATTGGGCCAAGGCAATTCGCGAAGTAGCGCAGCACGATAATTTATATTGCAAGGTATCAGGCATGGTTACAGAGGCAGATTGGGCGCATTGGAAAGCTGAAGATTTTAGCCCATATCTGGATGTTGTGTTTGAAGCATTTGGTACTAGCAAAGTAATGTTTGGGTCCGACTGGCCCGTATGCCAGGTTGCTGCTGATTATGGCAAGATGAAAGAGATAGTTGACGGATATACTTCTAAACTATCAGCCTATGAGCAATCACTTTTTTGGGGAAACAACGCAATAGATTTTTATAACATACTTTAAGTTTTAAGATAATGAATTTACAACTGAATAATAAGGTTATTATAGTAACAGGTGGTGCTAAAGGCATAGGCGAGGGTATTTGTAAAGTACTTGCGGCTGAGGGTGCCATCCCGGTTATTGTGGGGCGCAAAGCCGAAGATAACTTGAAGGTAGTAGCAGCCATTGAAGCCGCCGGCGGCCGGGCTTTCCAGGTAGCGGCAGAGCTATCAGAACCTGCCGAATGCAAAAAAGCGGTAGATGCGGTTGTTGCTGAGTATGGCCGGATAGATGGCCTGGTTAATAACGCGGGGGTTAACGATGGTGTAGGCCTCGAAAACGGCAACTATGAGGCATTTATGGCATCGTTGCATAAAAATGTGGTGCATTATTATTTAATGGCGCACCATGCTTTACCCGAGCTTAAAAAATCAAAAGGGTCTATCTTAAATATCACATCTAAAACCGCGGAAACCGGGCAAGGAAACACCTCGGCTTACGCTGCCGCCAATGGTGGCCGTAACGCTTTAACGCGCGAGTGGGCGGTAGAGCTTTTAAAATATGGGATCCGCGTGAATGCCATTGTGGTGGCCGAGTGCTGGACACCGGCTTATGATACCTGGATAAATGGATTAGATAACCCGCAGGAAAAGCTAAATTCAATCACGTCTAAAATACCACTGGAAAACCGCATGACCACCGCCGAAGAAATCGCGAATGCGACGGCCTTCCTTTTATCCGCACGGTCTAGCCATACCACCGGGCAGATTATCCATGTTGATGGCGGTTATGTACACTTAGACAGGGCATTAGCTAACGCTTAATTATAAATAACCACATGAGAACATTAGTATGCACCACACCCGGGCAATTTGATTATAGTGAACGCGAAAAGCCGGTACTAACTCCCGGGCATGCTATCATCAAAATAAACCGGATAGGCATTTGCGGAACAGATTTGCACGCGTTTGAAGGTACGCAACCATTTTTTGAATATCCAAGAGTATTGGGCCATGAGTTAGGTGGCGAATTAATTGAGTTTGACGATGCCCCTGGGTTTACTATTGGCGAAGCGGTTACGTTTATACCCTACTTTAATTGTGGTAAATGTATTGCCTGCCGCTCTGATAAGCCTAATTGCTGTGCCAACCTCAAGGTATTTGGTGTGCATATAGATGGTGGCATGGCCGAGTATGTTTCGGTGCCATCGTACGCGTTAATACATGGCGAAGGATTGAGTGCCGATGAATTGGCACTGGTTGAGCCACTTGCTATTGGCGCGCATGGCGTGCGCCGTGCCAATGTACAGCCCGGCGAGTTTGTACTTGTTGTAGGCGCGGGGCCTATTGGCTTAGGCATTATGGAGTTTGCGCGCATTGCGGGTGCCCAGGTTATTGCCATGGATATTAACCAGAGCCGACTTAACTTTTGTAAAAGTAAACTAAGGGTACACCATACCATAAACGCCGCTACTGAAAACGTGAACGATGCGTTAAAAGCCATTACCAATAGTGATTATCCTACCGTTGTTATTGATGCTACCGGCAGTTTAAAAGCCATCACAAATGCTTTTCAATATATGGCTCATGGAGCCAGGTACGTGCTTGTGGGCTTGCAAAAAGGCGAGCTAGTATTTAGTCACCCAGAGTTTCATAAACGCGAGGCTACCTTAATGAGCAGTCGCAACGCCACCCGTGCAGATTTTGAACACGTTATAGATTCTATGAAAAAAGGATTGGTTGACCCTACCAACTACATAACCCATCGTGTAAAATTTGGGGATGTAAAGGCTGATTTTGCCAGTTGGCTTGATCCTGCTAATGGCGTTATTAAGGCGATGGTGTCTTTGTAAGCAGGGATGATGTTTGTAATTTTATAGCAGGTATCAAGTATTTTTTTCAAAGCCGTGCTATGATGTCATAAATTTTTATGCTTGTTCATCAATAATAATGATACCAGAAGCGAAAATAATAAGCCCAACAACAATGCACCAAATATTTGGCCCGAAAAATCGGTGATTGTACCGGCTGCAACATAATCAATATATAAAATCGCGAAGAATACAGCAATCACTCCGCCAACAATTAAAATTTTAAAACTTTCCATCAATGCTTCCAAAAAACTAATTTGCCCCGCCAGGTCTTTCTCCCGATAGTTACGTACGCCAAAGTATAACCCTAGTAAGGGTATAAAACCAGATGTTAATTCTATAGGGTTAAACTCATGCGATGGTTTGGTGCTAACGCCTATCATATGCATGATAAATATCCACAAACCGCTGAGCACCCCTATTATTGCTCCCGAATTAAATGCATTTTTCATGATTTTAAAGCTTGATTTAAATTGGTATTTAATTACAAGTAAAAGCAGATATGTTTAAGTTTGTTTTATTAACGGCGCATTTTTCAGTAAAAAACTTTAGCAGGCCTTTTAACAGCCCCTTTTTGTTATATTTGCACTGTTTTGAATATCCGTGAAATTTTAGATAGATATAAGGCAGATGAGCGGATACAAACGCTTGCTCAGGCACTTAACTCCACAAAAAATCCCAGAGTTCAGCTTCGTGGATTAGTAGGGTCAAGTGATGCGGCCATGGCGGTAGCATTATATTTTTTAAACCATCGCCATATGCTTTTTATTCTTCCCGACAGGGAAGAAGCGAGTTTTTTTCAGTCAGATTTGGAGAGCTTGCTGGATAAAGAGATATTGCTGTTCCCTTCGTCTTATCGTAAACCGTTTGAATTTACCCAGCCCGATAGTAGTAATGTGTTGGCAAGGGCCGAGGTATTGAATGAACTAAACCATGCATCAGCTTACGGGCAACTGATAGTAACCTACCCGGAAGCACTTGCCGAAAAAGTAATTGACAGGGCATCGCTGGAAAAAAACACACTCGAAATAGCAGTAACTAATAAGTTAGGGCTTGATTTTATTAATGAGTTTTTAATTGAGTACGATTTTAACCGTGTTGATTTCGTGTATTCGCCAGGACAGTTTTCTATTCGCGGGGGTATAGTTGACATATTTTCATTTTCGCACGACCTGCCCTACCGGGTGGAATTTTTTGGTGACGTTATAGAATCTATCCGCACATTCGAAATTGAGAGCCAACTATCTGTGGAACAGGTTAAAAGCATCACTATTGTACCCAATGTACAGTCCCGGTTTTTAACCGAAAATAATATTTCTATATTGGAGTATATTGACCCATCAACCAATATATGGATAAAAGACGTGCAGTTTACACTGGATATTATCCAAACAGGCTACAAAAAGGCTACCCAACTCTGGAAAGCCCTATCGGCGGATGAAAAAAACAAAAACCCCGATTGGATAGACCCCAAATTTGGCTTTACCGACGAGAAAATGATAGCAGATCAATTTCACGATTTTTCGCTGGTTGAATTTGGTAAACAATTTTTTTATACACCAACTCATACTATTAAGTTCGACATTAAACCTCAGCCATCGTTCAATAAAGATTTTAGTCTGATTATTCATAACTTTAAAATAAACGAGGCTGATAAAATTGAAAATTGCATTTTTACTGATTCAACAAGGCAGCTGGAAAGGTTATACGCTATTTTTGAGGATCTGGATAAAACAATAAAATTTACCCCGGTTAATATATCTATACGGGAAGGCTTTATTGACCCTGCCCAAAAAATAGCCTGTTATACAGATCATCAGATATTTGACCGGTATTATAAATACAAACTTAAAAAAGGCTATCAACGCTCGCAAGCCATTACGCTTAAAGAACTTCGCGAATTAAAACCCGGCGATTATATTACTCATATCGATCATGGAATTGGCAAATACGCCGGTTTGGAAAAAGTAGAAGTAAATAACAAGATGCAGGAGATGATACGCCTTATTTACGCCGATAATGATCTGTTGTATGTAAACATTAATTCCCTTAACCGCATATCCAAATACAGCGGTAAGGAGGGCACCATACCCAGAATGAATAAACTGGGCACCGATACCTGGGAAAAATTAAAAAAAACAACAAAAAAAAAAGTTAAAGACATAGCCCGCGATTTAATTAAGCTTTATGCGATACGTAAATCACAGTTGGGAAACGCTTTTTCTCCCGATAGTTATTTACAAACAGAATTAGAGGCTTCATTTATTTACGAGGATACGCCCGATCAGGAAAAAGCTACCCGTGACTTTAAAAAAGATATGGAATCGCCGCACCCCATGGACAGGCTTATTTGTGGGGATGTAGGGTTTGGCAAAACGGAAGTGGCTATCCGCGCAGCCTTTAAAGCCGTGGCCGATAGTAAGCAAGTAGCTATTTTAGTACCAACAACTATATTAGCCGCCCAGCATTACAAAACCTTTACAGATAGACTAAAAGGATTCCCCTGCAATATTGACTATGTAAATCGCTTTAAAACAAGCAAGCAAATCAAAGACACTTTGCAAAAGCTGGCCGATGGGAAACTTGACATTATTATAGGCACACACCGCCTGGTAAGCAAAGACGTAAAGTTTAAAGACCTCGGCTTAATGGTTATAGATGAAGAACAAAAGTTTGGTGTATCAACTAAAGAGAAACTCAAAGCAATGCGGGTTAATGTGGATACACTAACCTTAACTGCAACGCCAATACCGCGTACACTACATTTCTCATTAATGGGCGCGCGCGATCTTTCAATTATATCAACCCCGCCGCCAAACCGGCAACCCGTTGTAACCGAATTGCATGTTTTTAATGATACGCTGATAAAAGAGGCTATAGAGTTTGAAATAGAACGCGGTGGCCAAGTGTTTTTTATTCATAATAGAGTTGCAGACCTGCCTCAATTAGGTGGTATGATTAAAAAGTTGGTACCAAAAGCACGGATAGGCATAGCTCACGGCCAGTTGGAAGGGGATGACCTGGAAGATGTGATGCTTAAATTTGTAAACAACGATTATGATGTGCTGGTGGCAACCACCATTATTGAGGCCGGTTTAGATATACCTAATGCAAATACCATTATTATCAATTACGCGCATATGTTTGGCCTGAGCGATTTGCACCAAATGCGTGGCCGCGTGGGCCGTAGTAATAAAAAAGCTTTCTGTTATTTGCTGAGCCCACCATTATCAACCCTAACATCCGAAGCACGTAAACGTTTAAGCGCTATTGAAGAGTTTTCTGACCTCGGAAGTGGATTTAATGTTGCTATGCGCGATCTGGATATCCGAGGAAGTGGTAACCTCTTGGGTGCCGAACAAAGCGGCTTTATTGCCGAAATTGGTTTTGAAATGTATCATAAAATACTTGATGAAGCCATACAGGAATTAAAAGATGATGAATTTAAAGGGTTATTCGAAAATGAAAAAACCAGGCCATTCGTTTCTTTTACCCAAATAGATACTGATATGGAGATATTAATACCAGATGAATATGTAACCAGCATATCAGAACGGTATAGTTTGTATACCGAACTTACAAAGCTTGAAAACGAGGTGGAATTAGAAGGATTTACTCAACAATTACACGATAGATTTGGCCCGCTACCCCATCAGGTTCACGATTTGCTTAATACCATGCGGCTTCAATGGTTAGCCAAGGCTATTGGCTTTGAAAAATTATCTCTTAAAATGGGGGTATTACGAGGCTATTTTATATCTAACCAACAATCAGCATATTTTGAAACAACCCAATTTAAGCAAGTACTTTCTTTTATGCAGGCAAACTCCCGGCGCTGTAACATGAAAGAAGTGAAAAACTCGTTGCGTATCAGTATTGAAAATGTAAGAAGTATTAATGAAGCTGTTGAATTATTAAACGATATGGTAGAGCCTGTTGTGGCTTAAACCTAATTTTTAACTTAAAGAAGAATACTGTATTGTACTCATAATTAAACTACTTATGAACTTTAATATAAACATAATTTAACCAATAATTTTTGTTATTTCGGTATATATGACTATATATGCACTTCTTTTTACTTACAGGTAAAAAAATTAAGGTGCCATACACGCAACTAACTGAAAATAAATGAAAATATATTTTTATAAAAGTAGCTTGATGATTATCTTGGCAAGATAAGTTGACTTTTAAAAAAGCCAACAATTGAAATTTGTGATTTTATAAAAAAAATTAATTTTGTCGCATTTATTTTGCAAATAAAGAAATTTTTAAATCAGCCCAACATTAATGTTAAATTATTATAGATATTTATGATAACCTTGGATTTTAAAAAAGTTATGGTTTTTGCTATGGGATTGTTTTTTGGCAGTTTTGCGGTTGCTCAAAATACAGATAGCCATATTGAGCCATTTGCACCAGATAGTTCATTTCGATCTTGGTCTGTTGGCGGAGGTATTGGTGGGTTAAGTCTTTATACTGTTTTTTTAGGATCACCGGATTTTAAAACTCAGGTTCCTAAAATTGGTTATTCAATATATGTTAAAAAACAATTTGCACCTACTTTTGGCCTTGAAGCTGATTTTTTATTTGGAGAATTACAGGGGAAATATGCTGTTGCACCACCGAATACAAATAGCCCTTATATAAAATTTGACACACAAATTAATTGGTCGGCGGCATTAAGTGCTAATTTTGTTATTGTTAACACAAATTGGCGCAGCAATCAAAGTCATTTACAGTTATATTCAACACTTGGTGGCGGTATGATATCGTATACTCCAACAATTTATGATTACAGTGGAACAAAATTTCCCGGTAAATCTTCTTCGGCTATAACAATACCTATTGGCTTGGGACTAAAGTATAGTATAACATCCGGTATTAATCTTGATATTGGTTATCAGGTTAATTTTGTAGATGCTGGTAATGTTGATGGATATGCATATAGCGGCAGAAATGATAAATTTTCCTACACGCATGTAGGTCTTGAATTTGCACTGGGTAAGGGTAGAAAACCTCAACTAGCAGGACATAATGCCGAACCAGCAATGCGCACGGAATACGAAAGTGGTATTAATCTACTGCAAACACAAGTATTTAGATTAAAACTAAAAGCAGATTCTATACAAGGGCAACTAGATAGACAAAGGGTTCAAACTGCACGTTTAGAAGCAGTAGTTACAAGTGCAAACAAGGATTCTGATGGTGATGGGGTGCCAGATAAATTTGATAAATGCCCAAATACTCCAGCTG
>JANXTT010000037.1 GCA_025352225.1 Mucilaginibacter sp.
TGCTTACCGGTGTGTTTGCATTAGCATATCAGTATCGCATTAGAAAAGTGCGCCTCGCTTTCAGTAAAATCTTGATGTTCTTTCTTTTTGTCTTTTCTTTGGATATACTCTGCAACCTACTCCGAATTATAATCCTGGTCATGTTCAAAATATCACCCGAAAATCCAATGCATCAAATAGCGGGGTTATTGTGCTTTTGTGTTTACGTGATTGTACCAATCTATTTTTTAAGTCAGTATGTTGCCGCAAAAGCCGGACGGCCATTTGTTCCTGAATCTGGTACTCAAACATTAAGCCATATTCATAAGGGTGTTCTCATACTGTTAGCTATCCTTATTCTATTGATTGGTATGGATGTTAACCGGAATAAAAATCATGAAGCAACAGTTCAACCTGCAAGTGTAAAGCTCTCTGGCTTTCGATCCGATAATATGAAGGATGGTGTCATCAAACTATATAACGATCAGGTTTTGGTTTATATAAAACCTATTCCGGAATTCTTTACCAGCGAGCATACGCCGCTGTTTTGCTGGAAGGGAAGCGGTTATCATTTTGAAGGCATCCGTAAAACAACTGTTGCTTGTCATGAGGTTTATATCGGTCAGCTGGTAAAGTCAAAACACAAACTATATACAGCATGGTGGTACAGTAATGGCGCAATACAAACGGTCGATCAGTTTGAGTGGCGCATCCGCATGCTGAAAGGCGAAAAAAGATTTAGCTTAATCAATGTAACAGCAAATGATGAGGCTATGCTTCAGGAAAACATCAAATGTATTTTGCAGGAAAACCTTCTCTCTGCTAATTAAATTATTAAAAAATGAATAACACACATCTAAGAAAAAGCATTAAACGACTTATCATCCTATTTATAATAGGGCTGGTTTTGAGCGGATTAACAGCACTTCCCATAGAATGGCAGTTGCAAATCGCACATGATCTCATCGTACAAAATAATATTAATGGCCCACTAACGCATTGGATTGAACTTGTATTCTCGGCTGTGCACGATACCAACTCAAAATATCCATTCATCGCTTACGGAACCGATTGGCTTGCCTTTGCTCACATAATGATAGCCGTAGCTTTCATTGGGCCATTGCGAAATCCTGTAAAAAATGTTTGGGTTATAGAGTTTGGTATAATTGCGTGTGTTTGCATTTTCCCCTTTGCACTTGTGGCTGGAGCAGTACGCGGTATACCGTTTTACTGGCGATTAATTGATTGTTCTTTTGGGCTCTTTGGCGGATTACTTCTCTGGCATTGCCACAATAAAATAAAGAAACTTCAAATACTGCAACAAGAAACAAAATGAAATCTGTTTCTATTAAAAATATAGCTGTCATTACAATCTTTAGCATCGCCATGGCTGCGTTAGAAAGTGCTGTGGTTGTCTACCTCAGAGCTTTGTATTACCCTAATGGATTTACAGTTGCTCTTAGGTTGATTGACAAGCAGATACTATTGGTCGAAATACTTCGTGAAACTGCTACACTCGTCATGATATGGGCTGTAGCATATCTAACAGGCAAAAAACGCTACGACAGGCTGGCATATTTTCTATTATGCTTTGCCGTATGGGATATCTTTTATTACATATGGCTAAAACTATTTATTGATTGGCCACTATCCATTCTTGATTGGGACATTTTATTTCTGATTCCCGTTACCTGGTTAGGCCCTGTGCTCTCGCCAGTTATTTGTTCTTTAACAATGATTGTCTTGGCTATCGTTATTCTAAGTGCAAGGCAAGAAGTAAAAATAACTTTACTACCAAAATGTTTATTGATTGCGGGAAATTTATTAATACTGTACACATATCTGTATGATTACAGCAATCTGATTATAAGGAATAATCTTATTTCAGATTATGCAAATCTCTTTCAGAATGAAAAATTTATAGCACTTGCCACAACTTATTTGCCTACCAATTACCATTGGAATATATTTTGGTTTGGTGAGTTAATTATTTGTATTGCCATTCTACAACTCTATAAAGTAAATATTTTGCGTGATAAAAGTAAGGCTATTCCAAAAATGTAAGATGCCGATTTGTTAAGCAATACTGAAAAAATCAAACACGAGAGAATTTATACC
>JANXTT010000115.1 GCA_025352225.1 Mucilaginibacter sp.
TAAAAAACCAAACTGATTGCAGCCCATTGGTATGCCATTGTTTAATGCGTTGCACCCATTCATCAATACGGCTATAGTCTGTTGGGTGAAGGCTGTTACCTACAAAACGGATAAAAGCGTGTGGGGTTGGTAGCTCCATATGCACACAATCGCGCCTGCCAGAAGCATCGGTTATCACAGCACCATTATTAAGTTTATGCAGCATATTAAATAATTCTTCCCGCATACTAGTATCTGCAAACCAATCCTTATGCCTTAGCTCTACAAACACAGGCACATCTGTTGGCAGTTGTTCTAGATAATTATGAAGTTCGGGTAAACTTTTAGGAGTATAGTTATCCCCCAACTGCAAAAAAAGCGGGCCAAGCAAATCGCCAAAAGCCATAATACCTTCATAAAAAGAGGTGGTAATTTCGTTGGCATTTTTTAACCGTTTGATATGGCTTATACTTTGCGAAAACTTGGGACAGAATTTAAAGTTAGGATTGATGGCTGCTTTCTCTCTCCACTTCTCAATCATCTCAGGGCCATATATCTGGTAAAAAGTAGCATTTAATTCAATACAATCAAAATGCTTTACGTACTCATCTAAAAAATTAACTTCTTTTGTTTTGGGTGGATATATTTTTCCTAGCCATTCTTTCCTGCCCCACTTAGCACAACCTACATGCACCTCAAGCTGGGTTTTGTAATTTGCAGCCTTAAGTGTATTAATGGTTAATAAAGGATCAGGAGGCAAAGTAAAATCAATACTTGCCAATTCTTCGGGTTTAACACGTCCAAATTCCATAATGTCATTAAGTATTTCAGATGCTTAATGTCGTATAAAATTTTGATGAATTATTAATTATTTGATTAAAATCCCTAAAAAATGAAGTTAAAACTAAAGCTCACCAAGTGATGAGCCATAAAAAAGTTAAACCAATTATTATTTGGAGGGAGGGAGAAATAACATCAACTAATCAGCGAAGAGATAGGCTATGCTATCTGTTATAGTAGTTCTAAAGCCCATGGACCAATCCGGAAAATGTCTTTCGGGTATATTGCCGCTTTTAAGTTTAATAATACCTTTATGCCGGCTATCATGCTTTACGCGTTCAAATAGGGAATTGAGCTCTTGTTCCTCACCCTCAAGCACCTGGAAAAATGTACCACTATTGTATAACAACATACCAGTAATACCCGCTTTGCTATTGTTAATTCTGCTTTTTAAAAGTAATTGAGTTAAATCTTCATTGCTTAGAGGCTCAACTGATGTGCTAACATAAACCAAATAATTCATAACGTCAGAAATTATATTTAATTAATGATTGGTAAGTGACTGGTTATACGCTTACCCAATTAAATATGTTTCTTTATTAAATAAAAATTAATTACAATGTTAAATATATTTACTTAAATTACCATCCAACAAAAAAATCGTCATGCTTCGTGGGCCATGGGCTCCCAATACTAACGATTGCTCAATATCCGCTGTTTTTGATGGGCCGGCTATAAAACTGCCAAAGCCATACCTGCCTTCACCTATTTTTTGATAAGCTTCGTGCATGGTGGGTACTAAAGCAGCAGCTTCAACAATCACAGCCAGGTGTTGGCAAATAAAAGGCAGTACCCGTTGTCCCATTAAATCTTCGGTAATCCATACTGCTCCATTTTCGGCTACGGCAAAGTGAGCTCTAATTATAGTTAGTTCTATATCCTCTAATGTATGTGGATCAATATACTCACCTGTATTTAATTCGGCAATACTACTTAACTCTGGTATAGTAGTCACTATCCTGCTTTCTAAATTAAATTGCTGTGGCAGTAGACTTTTAATTTCATCCAAATTTTTTATACGCACAACCTTGCCACCAATGGTAGTTAGTACCGTAATAAATTTTTCTATAGCATTTGTGCTATCACCTTTTAAAAAGCTGATATCTGGCAAATCAATTGTTTGTGGCTGATTAAGCTTTACCGATGCTAAAATTTTCTCTCTGCTGCTCATTTACAACGACTAAAGGGTTAATATTCAATAACAAAATTTATCCACTTGATAATAACTTTATGTTTTTACCTGTTTTTCTTATACCACTCGCCGAAAGATTCATCGGGTGGTTTTGGCATATCACGATTTTTATACCACGGATTTAATTTATTGTTCAATGCAAAGGGAGCTATTTTCATAACCCATCTCCCCGCCTTACCGGCCAAATGATAGGCCGTTGGCGATGCTAATGTTTTGGCCATTGCCTGCATGCTTAGCTTTTTAGCTGTAGGTGCATAACCCTTCTGCACAATTACCTGCCTCCATTTATACAACTGATCGTGGATATCTATTTTTACCGGACAAACATTTGAACATGACCCGCATAATGTGGAAGCAAATGGTAAGTCGGCGTATTTTTCCATATCCAAATTTGGCGCCAGTATCGCCCCAATTGGCCCTGATATTGCATTGTGATAACTATGCCCACCACTCCTTCTATAAACCGGGCAAGTATTCATACAGGCACCGCAACGGATACATTTTAACGAATTACGAAACTCTTCTCTCCCCAACTGCACGGTGCGGCCATTGTCAACTATAATAATATGCATTTTCTCGCCATTACGTGGCTTACTGAAATGACTGGAATATGTAGTAATGGGCTGGCCGGTGGCACTACGAGTGAGTAAGCGTAAAAATACACCCAAATGCTCCCTTTTGGGGATTATTTTTTCTATACCCATACTGGCAATGTGTACATCGGCCAAATGCGCCCCCATATCGGCATTACCTTCATTTGTGCAAACCACAAACTCCCCGGTTTCGGCAACAGCAAAATTGACCCCTGTTAAGGCAGCCTTGCGTGTTAAGAACGTTTCTCGAAGGTGTTGACGGGCGGTTTCTGTTAGAAATTGAGGATCGGAAATACCTTCGGCAATACCCATATATTGGTGAAACAAGGCTCCTATTTCTTCCTTTTTTTTATGGATACACGGCAGCACGATATGACTTGGCGGCTCTTTAGCTAGCTGAACAATGCGCTCCCCCAGATCAGAATCTATCACATCTACGCCATGGTCGGCCAAATATTCGTTCAAATGAAGTTCTTCGGTAAGCATGGATTTACTTTTAACCATGCGCGTTACATCGTGCATCTTTAACAGGCTATGCACTATTTCGTTATGCTCTTTAGCATCAGATGCCCAATGCACGGTAATTCCATTTGCTTGAGCATTGGTTTCAAATTGCTGCAAATAAGTGTGCAGGTTTGAAAGTACATTGTTTTTTATTTGCGATGCAGTTTCGCGCAATGCCTCCCATTCGGGTATCTGATGTACAGATTTATCACGTTTTGCCCTTATCCACCATAAGGTTTCATCGTGCCAATCCACCCTGGCCTCATCTTTATTAAATATATCCGCTAAAGCCGCATGGTCTTTTTGTTCGTTGTTCATTAATTTATCTGTTCAATAATCTGATATATACCCAACAGGATGTAATTTACTTGATTATATTTTTGATTCTAATTTATATTCCATTGAGTATCTGCGCAATATGTAATACTTTCACTTTACTACCTTGCCTGTTCAATATACCCTCCATATGCATCAGGCAACTCATATCTACTCCAGTAATATATTCTGCTCCATGTTGCAGATGATCAGCAACCCTATCTTTACCCATTTTTACCGATACCGCCTCTTCGGCAACGCAAAACGTGCCTCCAAAGCCACAACACTCGTCGATACGGTTAAGCGGAATTATTTCTATACCCTCAACCATATTTAATAAACTGCCGGGTTTTGAAAAATGCGGAGCAACCAACTCGCTCATTTGAGAAAGATGCAATCCCCTTTGCCCATGGCAGCTTTGGTGTACACCTACTTTGTGCGGAAACCTTGCCGGCAATGATTTTACTTGTAAAATATCTGTTAGAAACGATGTTAGCTCATATATTTTATTGCTTACACTTTCGGCTTTGAGGGGTTGCTTATCATCATGGATATGATCTTTTATATGCAACACACAACTTCCGGATGGTGCAACTATATAATCAAACTCAGCAAAATTTTTAATAAACAGCTCATTACAGCCACTGGTTAAATGCTCGAAGCCCGAGTTAGCCATAGGCTGGCCACAACAAGTTTGATTTTGGGGGTAGATAACATTAACCCCTAGTTTTTCTAACAATTGTAAGGTAGCCTTAGCGGCTTCAGGATAAAACTGATCTACATAACATGGGATAAACAATCCAACTGTCATAAATATTTATTCGGTTTAGGTTGCAAGTAATAAGCAACTGGTAAATACTGGACGCAAAAATAAGCTTTACAACTAAACTTTACACCTGCTTATCCTATTTTCAAACAAAATCCATCTGCATAACACTTATATAAAAAAAAATTGTATTACCCTTTAAATAAAACTATTTATCTAAATATGACTTTCTACAATATGGCACTCGACATCCAAATAATCTGGCTTTTTATCCTGGCTATTGCTATTGCTTGCATAGCATGGACTGTTACACACGAGGAAGTATTTAGAGAACCCCGGGAATATTGCGTAAATCGCTGCAAAGATGGTAAAACCCTATTTGAAAGGAAATTTTTTTATTTGTTTACCTGCGAATATTGTTTTAGCCATTATGTAACCGCTTTGATGCTCATTATCACTAATTATAAGCTACTTTTTGATGATTGGCGTGGTTATCTAATAGCGGGGTTTGCCCTCGTTTTTGTTGCTAATATTTACATGAGTTTATTTGCGCTAATACGAACCGATCTTAAAAAGGTACGTTTAGAAACTGAAATGGACGAAATTAAAAAAGAGAAAGATTTAAACAATACAGATTCAAAATAGCTTGTAACTAGGCCATTCAGAAAGTGTGTACATAGAATTTCATTCTTTTGTCAATGCGCAACTCTCTCACTTGATCATCTGCAGATTAAAATAGGACAAACTAATTTGTAAATTATTTATAACTCAGAAGTTATTTACTGTTAATCATCAACTTACACCGCTGTCCTGTTAACAAATGTTCACATTTTTCATAATTCATGGGTGCTTTAATCTGTTCTACCTCCTGGCGGTAACTTTGTCTTAGTTCCTTACGGCGTATAGCTTCTACAAAGCGGCGTACTTCTTGTTGTGTTTCTAAAATCAAACCGGGTACTGCCGTGGGTATATTCTTTTCGTCTTTAGCAACCATAGTAAAATAACTAGTGTTGGTATGCTTAACCGAATTAGTTTTTACGTTTTCTGACACTACACGTATGCCTACAACCAAAGATGTATTACCTACGTAGTTTACCGAAGCCATCAGCGAAACTAATTCACCAACCTCAATAGCTGCCAAAAAATCAACGGTGTCAATAGATGCTGTTACACAATAATTGCCGGCATGTTTAGCGGCGCATACGTAAGCCACCTTATCCATTAAAGATAATAAAATACCCCCGTGAATTTTCCCTCCGAAATTAGAATACGACGGGATCATCAATTCGGTAATTGTGGTTTCTGATAAACGTATTGGTTTGTAATGTAATGTATCAATTTCTGTAGGTAAAAGTAACGCCATATTTATTAAAGTTGAAATGATAAAAATAAACTATGTAAATATCGTTAAAAAATAAAACAAGCAACATTTATATGACAATCAGATAATACCTAAACATAAATAGTAAATTCACCTCCAATAAACCAATCAAACATCATGACCTTTCTGCCCATCTATTTTAAAGCCATTTCTATTCCGTTAGTTGCACCCTGTATATTTAATTGAGATATAATTAAGTAGGGGAAAGTTTCACACAAAAAAATAAATAATTTAACCATGAGGAATAAGATCATATCATCACTACAAGCAACCCTAACCCTATTATTAATTTTTGCCACTATATTTACACAAGCTCAAAAAATAAACAACATTCAAACCATTAGTTTGCTAGCACCCGAAAAAGTAAAAATTGACGGAAAATTTAACGAATGGAATGACACTTTTCAAGCTTATAATAAAACTACAAAAATATGGTACACATTATCCAATGATGATAAAAATCTCTACCTGGTAGTAAAATCAACAGATGCTATAAACAATACAAAAATTTTGGGTGGAGGGGTAACCATTACTATCAATACGGCAGGCAAAAAGAAAGAAGAAAATGCTTACAGCGTTACATTCCCTATATTAAGCAGGGCTAATATGCGTGGCATGCGCCGGCCACGAGGTGCGGATCAAAATACGATACAAGATTCAGCATCACTTGCCGAGGCGGCAGCGGCACGTAAGCTTGTTATTTCGTCTATTAAAGAGATTAGCGTAATAGGCTTTAAAGATATAACAGATACCCTTATTTCTATATACAATGAGTACGGCATTAAGGCTGCAGCTAATTATGACCAAAATGCCAACCTACTTTTTGAATTAGCTATCCCACTTAAGTTAATGAATATTTCGATAGATAACCCAAAAGAGTTTGCATATAACTTAAAAATTAATGGCATACAATATGGCAGGGGAAACGGGGGCGGCGATCGCAATGGTGGTCGCGGGGAACCTGTTAGTGTGGTTACAACAGATGGTGGCGGTGCGTTTAGTGGCGGGGGCAGATTTGGCGGGGGAGGCGGCATTATGGAGGAACTATTAAGCGCAACAGATTTCTGGGCCAAGTACACCTTGGCTAAAAAATAAACTTTACAAAAATAAACACCCTCAACTTAAACATTTTAATGAAAAAATTTCTATTTATAGCTGTTGTTATGTTGCTATCAAGCCAATTGCTGGCACAAAATCAAGGTGGCAACAGTACACAAGCCATACGCCCACCTGTGCTCTTTCGTGAGGTAAGCGGTGTAGTTAGAGATAGCTCCGACAATGCTGTTATTGGTGCTAATATTACATTAATATCTAAAAAAGACACCTTAAGAACCACTACCAATATAGACGGGATTTTTGTTTTAAAAAATGTTAAGATGGCAACATTTGTTGTCACGGTTAGTGAAATAGGCTTTCTCACTAAAAATAATAAATATCTACAAAACGATGCAGTAAAAAAGCTCATTCTGGATCCTATAATTTTGAAATCCAATTCTCAACTGCTACATGCGGTCAATATTAACGGTACGCCAAGTATTACTTATAAAACAGACACAGTTGAATACAGGGCCAGTGATTATAAGGTGCGTGCTAACGCAACTGTAGATGAACTGCTCAAGAAGATGGAAGGCATGGAAGTGGGTTCGGATGGATCTGTTACACACCAAGGACAAGCCATAACAAAAGCCAAGCTTAATGGTAAAGATTATGCGGGAGGAAATATTGCACAAGCTATTCAAAACTTGCCTGCTGATATTGTTGAAAAAATTCAAGTAGTAGATGATTATGGAGACGCCGCGGCCCGAACAGGCATTAAAGATGGCGACCCGCAAAAAGTACTGAACATTACAACACGTGCAGATAGATCTGTGGGTACAACCGGGCGCTTAACCACACAATATGGAAATAACAACAGGTATTACGGCAATCTATTCATCCAACGTATAGATGCTAACCAACAATTGGGCATAATAGGCCGATTATCTAATACTGTAAATGGCGTGGCATCAAGCGGTATAGCGGGGGGGGCTACAAATGGTGGTGGTGGCGGATCGGGAGTTGGAGCTGGCGCAAGGGGCAGTAGTAGCCCCGGAACCACACGATCCGGTGGGCCATCATTAAATTATCGGGATCAATGGGGGAAAAAAGTACAGGTGATTGCAGGGTATAGTTATAACTTTAACAATAATAACGCTACAAACACTAGTTTTGGTTTAGTCAATACCTCTTACGGCCCTGATAATTTCCATGATCAAAGCTTATCGGAAAGAGATTCAAAAAATCACAATTTTAACTTTGAAATGGATTATACCATTGACAGTTCAAATTACTTACAAATAACACCAAACTTTAGTTACTCCAGTTCAATTAATTCAGGAACATCATTAACTGATAATATTAATTATTTTACACAAATGGTAACAGGGCTGCGCCCTCCACCAGGATTTTCGCACCCTCTAACAAACAGTATTAACAGCAGTTTAAATAATGCCCCTAACTACGGCACTATTGTATTTTATCAGCACATATTTAAAAAACCAAGAAGAAACGCTTCAATACAATTAAGTTTTAACAACTCAAATACAGAAGCAAATAGTGATAAAAACAATGAAACTTACTATTTTAAAGATAGTACACAAAATAGTTTATTAAAGGATTCGCTTTCGCACAAGTTGACTAACAGAAACAGTATCAACACCACCTACCGTACCAGTATTACTTATGTAGAGCCACTTGGCAAATTATCCCAATTAGAATTTAATGGTCAAATAAGGCACTCAATATATGATAACAAAGCTATAACCGATACCATATTTGCTAATGGTGATATAAGGGAGGTAAGTTTGCGTAACAATATATATAATTACACATTTACAGAAACAAGGGCAACGTTAAACTACAGATTTAATGGCCTCAAATACAATATATCACTTGGTACTACTTTGGTACCCACTAAATTAGAAGGCACTAAATTGAATACGGGCATTAGTACCAATGTACCTATAACACGCAGCGATGTTCGCATTATACCAGTGTTCCGATTTTCCTATTCCTGGTCGCGTACACAAAGGTTCACATTGGCTTATTCGGGGTCCAATACCGAACCCAGCTTTCAAGAGATACAACCCTTTACAGATGTTTCAGATCCTAATAATATAGTTGTAGGTAATCCAGATCTTAAACCCTCGTTCACGAATTCTATTAATGCTGCTTATAATAATTATATAGCCAACTCTAAACTTAATTTTTCTTTTAATGCAAATGCTACTTTTACTGACGATCAGATAGCTCAGAACGTTACACAGATTGCTCAGAAAATACAAAAAGGGAATCAAATTATTAATACTTCTGTTTATCAAACCAATTATATTAACATCAACGGGGCGCACGCTTATGTTGGGCGATACAATATCTCTAAACAATTAGATGATCGTAAATACAATTTGTCGTTAAATGGGAACGTTACATACGGATATGGTGTTGCTATGGATAATGATGTGGCTTATCATACTACTACATGGCGATTTGATGAACGTTTTGGCCCTAGAATTAACCCCACAGAATCAATAGAGATCAACCCGTATATTGGTTATGACCTTTCAAGGTCATTTAATTCACTTGCGGATACTTCTAAATATAGAAATTCGAGCACGCAAGTGCAAACAGTATCGTTAGCTATTGATGGACGTATGTATTTTTTTAAAACATATCAAATTAATTATAGTGCCACAAAAAGTTATGTAACCGGCTTATCTGGCCTTAGTACTAACCCTCTAGTTATTAACGCCGGTTTTGAGAAAGAATTTTTTAAAAAGAAAAACCTGATATTAACATTTAATGTTTACGATCTACTTCATCAAAATAATTTTGTTCAACAGACTATAACTTCGCGTGGATATACTAATACACTATCTAATTCATTAAGCAGGTATTTTTTGGTGGGTGTACGTTTAAACATGCAAAAATGGAGTGGTACACCAACTCGTAATGGAAGGCAAATGATGCGCAGAGGTGATGGTAGTTTTATTTATTAATTTGCACTTTTTGATTAAAGTACAACGTATTTATATCAGCCCCCTATCATTTCCAAACCTTAATATCCAATACTAAACCATTTTAAATATGCCGCTAAGGGTAATTTAATTCCCTTTATACTTTACACTTTTATAATTAATGGTATAACCACATTTTTGGACATGCTAAAACATGTTACAATCTTACAAGCTACATTCACTTTAAGCTCAACTATTTCATATGCCTAATCAATCTAATCAATTGATCTCGAAAAACGGAATGATATTTGAATCTCTGTTTAGAGTATGCAATATAATAACATCCATATTATAGTTAACCCGTCAGCAGGTAAAGAAGAGCCTATCTTAACATACATTAACACAGCACTAATTAATACAGGTATATGCTGGGATATTACAGTAACAACACCATATAAAGAAGCTTACGACATCGCCTTAAATCTGGTAGGGAAAACAGATCTTATCGTAGTTTATGGCGGCGATGGTAGCGTATGCGAAGTAGCCCGTGCGTTGTATGGCAAACAAACCCCAATGGCAATTATACCTGGTGGTACGGCCAATGTAATGTCAAAAGAATTAGGAATACCACAGGATGCAGTGGAGGCAATTGAACTTCTTGCCAGTAGAAAATTAAAGGCAATTGATAGTGATATGGGAATGGCCAATAATTGCCCATTTTTACTACGCATAAACCTAGGCATAATGGCTGATATGATTATCCAAGCCAACCGCGAACTTAAGGATAGTTACGGGCAATTAGCATACGGCATTACTGCCATACAAACCATTTCTAACGCTGAGCCTATCTCGTTTTGTATGACAATTGATGGGGAAAAAATTACGGAGCAAGGTGTTGCGCTTACTGTAACTAACGCGGGTAATATAGGTATCAGCGACTTTACATTTTTGCCGGATATTTTTATAACCGATGGTTACCTGGATGTAATACTAATGAACAATACCGACATGTTATCATTAATCCGCGTGGCTGGTACCACTTTGTTCCAAACAGAATCAGAGGTGCTTAAACACTGGCGTTGTAAAGAGATTGTAATAAAGTTGAACAAGCCGCTTAAATACATTTGCGACGATAGTGCCTGTGAAGCTCAAACCATTAATATTAAAGTAATCCC
Organism: Mucilaginibacter sp.; assembly: GCA_025352225.1. GTDB lineage: Bacteria > Bacteroidota > Bacteroidia > Sphingobacteriales > Sphingobacteriaceae > Mucilaginibacter. The sequence goes on from JANXTT010000115.1 coordinate 10,738, forward strand.
AAATGCTCTTAAAATATTAGTGCCGGATACTAACTTACCCCATTACCATGTTTAATAACTTTAAAAGCACTTGGATAGTTATTTGCATTTTCATCCAAAAAGTACTGGATAACCTGCATAGATTGGTATTTGGTTTGCCCACACTAAAGCGTAGCCAAATAACCGCCAATCTATTTTTAGGCAGTCAATATAACAAGGTAGGTATAAAAAAACTAAAAAAGTTAGGTATTACCGCAATTGTGAATTTGCGCACGCATTCAGTTTATACTTCCGCGCATTTTATGGGCATTAAATATCTGCACTTGCCTGTGGTTGACAATACCCCGCCTCCACTAGCCATCCTACTTGAAGGCTCCAGTTTTATTGAGAAGGAAATTAACAGCGGCGGCAAAGTCTATATTCACTGCAGGCAAGGCCTAGGCCGCGGGCCCACTATGACTCTCGCTTATCTTATTAAAATAGGTGTTACTTATAACGATGCTTTTGCAATGGTAAAACAAGTACGCCCGTTTGTGAACCCCAGGCCAGGGCAGGTAGAGCAGCTTAAAGAATTTGAGACTTATTGTAGTCTACTTATAAGCTAGTTATTTTAAGGATTTTAACAGCGCCATTATTTGCCATTTTAAGCCGTTTAATATGCTACCATTATTTGTATCCGGATGCCGATTTTAATGTAATATAAAAAGTAGTTCCTTGTTTGGGTATGCTTTCAAACCTTATTTTACCATTTTGAAGGTCTGTAAACTCTTTACATAAAACCAGCCCTAAGCCGGCACCTTTTTCATTTTGAGTTCCAAAAGTTGATTTTACTTTTAGCGAGAACACGCCATCTTGCTGGTTCTCTGCAATGCCAATACCTGTATCTTTAATAACTATACTAATCTCATCAACATTTTTACAGGTGGTGATAACAATAGAACCACCGGGTAAAGTGAACTTAATGGCATTACTTAATACATTACGTATTACAAGCTGTAACATGTTAGCATCAGCAATAACTAGCACGTCGTTAATTATTTCATTCCTTAATTCAATGCCTTTTTCTTTGGCTATTGACCGTTGCAGATGCAGATGTACAGCCAAAGCGTCTTTCAAATTAATTGCTTTAAGGTTAACTGCAACGCCATCCATCTGTGAGCGGGTCCACGAGAGCAGATTTGAAAGCATGTGTTCTGTATCCTTTGTATTGTCGAGCAACAGTTGTTCCATAGACAGCTTTTCATCTGGAGGCAAATCGTTTCTTGACAATATTTCCAAATAACCTTGAATTGAGATCAGCGGCGACCGCAGATCGTGGGCTAAAACAGACAATAGTTTATTTTTAGTTTCGTTAGATTTTTCCAGTTCCTGAGCTTTCTTTTGGAGGTTTTCCTGTTGTTCATAATAACTATTATGCATATACACCCTGATGAGCAGTACTAAAAAAACAACAATTAGGTATGTG
>JANXTT010000152.1 GCA_025352225.1 Mucilaginibacter sp.
CCCGCCCGATCCTGCACGGGCTGTGCACCTACGGGCTGACCTGCCGCGCGATCCTGCAGGGGATCACGGGCTACGATCCCGAACCGATCCTCAGCCACCAGGCGCGCTTCTCCGCTCCGGTTTTCCCGGGCGACGTCGTCACCGTGGACATGTGGCGAGACGGCCGGGAGATCGCCTTCGAGGCCCGGGTCAAGGCGCGCAACGTGACGGTGATCAAGAACGGCCTGACAATGCTGCGCTGACGTGCGCGGAACCCGGCGCCGCCCGAACGGTTGATCCTTCGAGGCGGGGCGAATGACGAGACAATCGGACGACGATCAGCGGCGGGCTATGTCATGCCCATCCCGGTATCATACGACAAATAGCCCCCCGACAGCGACACCCTGCTTTTGCATTTTTCAAGAAAAACATCCGTTCCGTACCAGGATGCCATCTCTGATTTATAGAGCGTTTTACCTTCTGCCTGTAAACTATCCGTAATTTTTGCAATATTTCTATGTTGAGCAATTGCCTGGTTAGCTACAATATACAAAAAGCTTATAACGAGATTTTTTTTCATAAGTTAACTAAAATATAATATTATACTCAAACTTCCTCTTCTTCCTCCATCATTTCGCGGGGTTGTTCAAAATTGCTCCGCACAAAGTGGCACCAGTCGCACTCTTTTTTACCGCAGCCTGTGTTAAAATCGTGGTTTAAAATGCGCTGGTACACTGTTTTTATTTGGTTGGTAACTGTTTGTACATCTTGCGGTGTTATCACTACTTTTTCTTTGTGATATTGGCCGTCGCTAATGGGTTCAACAAAATCAAACTCAGTGCTAATTACATCCCAATCGTTGGTATGGTCATGGTCTATCAGTATCTTATAAAAAACGGCTTGTCGCCAGTAATCGCCACCATTTGGTTCATCTTCAGTAGGGCGGTTAAACTTGGTTTTTGCATTTTTGAGCTTCCCGGTTTTATAGTCAACAACATTAACCTGTTTGCCATTAAACTCTATCTTATCCAGGTTTCCCTTAATGGGGATACCCTCAATTTCCACATTTTTGATTGGCTTTTCGGTAATAGCCAGTTTGTTCCAATGCTCAATGTTCTGGTTATAATAAACAGGAAGTATTTTTTCGCCGTAATCCAACCGTAATTTAAAATCTTCTTTAGTGAACGAATCCCGGTTACGATACATATACCAGCGAAACTGCCCCATAAACTCATCGGTTAACGGAAACTCTTCATTATTATCCTTCAAAGCACGGAAGGCCTTGTTTAAAGCCCAATGCACCGCTTGCCCAAATGTTGCCGCGGGGCTTTTTCCGGCAGGTACCCTAATTAAATTCTGGAAGTAGAACTTCAGCGGGCAGTCCAGGTAGTTACTTAAGTGTGTTACCGAGAGCGTGTAATTTTGCAGTAACTGGTTGATATAGTTTTTATCAATCAAATCAACCTTTGGTTTATCTGCCTCATTAAACTGGGTGATATAAAACTCCATCATGGCATCTTCGTCAACTTTAGGGTATTGTACCTGCAAATGGGTTTCGGCTAATATTTCGCCAATAAATTGGGATAATTCCTGAGGTTTGCCATTTTTATCCTTTCCGGAGTACGATACCATTAAGCATTGCTTTGCCCGGGTAATGGCCACATAAAACAAGCGGCGGGCTTCCTCCTTTTGGGCTATATCGTCGGCGGAGGCTTGTGTTAAAGTATCAGGGTAGCTGAAGCCCATATTGCGGCCTTTGGTATCCCATATCTTTTTACTGCACCCAATCAGAAACACATGCTCAAACTCCAAACCTTTGGAGCCATGGGCCGTCATAAAGTTTACACCATTCTCGGTAAAAATTACCTGGTTTAGCTCCAAACTAATGTTATTGCGTTTCATCAGGTCAATAACCGCTATAAATTCGCCAGCAGATATATCGGGTTTCTTACGGCTTTCGTCCTTTAAAAAGTTAAAGATACTGGTCAGAATCTGCATATACCAGCCCTTGTTGGGTTGCTGCATCGTATATTTTAGTATCCCCATTTTAGCTATCATCTGTTGAAAAAACTGTTGGAGCGTTAAGCTTACAGCATCTTTCAGCAGGTAATCAACATTACTCACCAAATACCGCATTTCCTGATTTTGATCCACATCAAATAACCCGGGCTGGGCTTTCGCCCGCATCTCGCTGATATGGCGACGAAGCGACGTTTTAGACTGGTTGTTGCTGTATGTACTAAAATTATCCTGCGATACTTTGATGCTGGCCTTGGCTATTTCGATTGGCGCTATGTTAAAAAAATCATAATGCATTATTTCAAAAAGCAACTCATCGCCACTATAGGCCGAATCCAGTTCCATAGCTAAATAGCGCAAAATGGTAATAATCTTTTCGCCAAACGGCTGCTCCAGGATATTGATCTTCCGGCGCATACTAACGGCTATCTTTTTCTGATCAAGGTAATGCACCAGATCCTCAACCTGGCCATGGTTACGGTATATAACGGCTATATCGCCTGCCTCGGTTCCGTTCTGTATCAGGGTAGCTATTTGCCGTGCCACATCTACAATTTCCTGATCGGGGTTTGCGTATTCGCGGATGGCGGGTTCAACCACCAGATCGTTAAAGCGCGGGTGTGCTGCTTCCAGGTTTTTATCCAGCGAAAGCTGCTTGGTTAAACGCTCGTTATTGTTGTTGATAAGTGCCCGCGAAATATTTAGGATGTGCTGATTAGAGCGATAATTGTGTTTTAAAACTACGGTACTCAGGGTGCTTACATAGTCGCTTGCAAAATCCAGTATGTTTTT
>JANXTT010000004.1 GCA_025352225.1 Mucilaginibacter sp.
TAAAAAAAACGCCACTTTAACCCATGTTACCTTTAAAAAAAAATACTTGATACTTGATACTAGCTACTTGATACTAACTAAAAAACACCCACTTTTACCCATGTTCCCTCAAAAAAAAATACTTGATACTTGATACTAACGACTTGATACTAACTAAAAAACACCACAAATACCATGTCCTCAAAAAGAGATGTCGTATCAAGAAAAGGATTTTGTAAACTTATCTGCTGCCTGATATTAGAAAACTAAAGGGCTGTGCCATTTTTTAAATTTTTAACATCCTAAAATAGTTTTTATTACCATATTTGCGATAAAACACATACTTAACTAAGTACCCATCAATTAAGATCAATATGCAAGAATTAGAGCCTGCCATTCTTCAGAAAATAAATACATGGCTTAATGGAAACTATGACGCCGATGTTAAACAAGCGATCCAAAAACTGCTCGACGAAAAAGCCTATACCGAACTAACAGATTCGTTTTACAAGGATCTGGAATTTGGTACCGGCGGGCTTCGCGGAACGATGGGCCCGGGCTCTAACCGGGTTAATAAATATACCATAGGCACGGCCACACAGGGCCTGGCCAACCACCTCAAAAAAACATACCCCAACGAAAAAATTAAGGTAGCCATAGCGCACGATAGCCGTAACAACGCTGATCTATTTGCCCGCATTACGGCGGAGGTTTTTTCGGCAAACGGTATTCATGTGTATTTTTTTAAGGCCCTGCGCCCAACACCTGAGCTTTCGTTCGCGGTGCGCCATTTAGGTTGTAAAAGCGGTGTGATGCTTACCGCGTCGCATAACCCTAAAGAGTATAATGGCTATAAAGCTTACGGTGCCGATGGCGGTCAGTTTGTATCGCCCGAAGATACCGCTGTGATGAGCGAGGTTGCAGCTATTGGCAGCATTGATGAGGTTAAATTTACCCGTGTTGATGATAACATTGAGCTGATTGGCGAAGAGATAGACCAGCTTTACCTGGATAAGATAGTGGAACTTTCGGTTTCGCCGGAGGCAATAAAACGCCAGAAAGACCTTAAAATAGTTTACTCGCCAATACATGGTACAGGTATTACGCTGGTGCCGAAAGCATTGCAGATGTTTGGTTTTGAAAACGTAATTATTGTTGACGAACAAGCCACGCCCGATGGTAACTTCCCAACGGTGGTGTATCCTAACCCCGAAGAAAAAGAAGCACTTACCCTGGCTCTTAAAAAAGCGCAGGAAGTAGACGCCGACCTGGTACTTGCTACCGACCCCGATGCCGACCGTGTAGGTATTGCCGTTAAAAACACCGAAAATGAGTTTATCCTGCTTAACGGGAACCAAACCGGAAGCATGCTGATAAACTATTTGCTTACCGCATGGCAAGAGAGCGGTAAGCTTACCGGTAAAGAGTACATTGTTAAAACCATTGTAACCTCTAACCTGATAGATACCATTGCCAAAGCCAAAAATGTAACCTGCTATAACACCTTAACGGGATTTAAATACATTGGCGAGCTGATGACCAAATTAGAAGGTAAGGCAACCTTTATAGGCGGTGGCGAAGAAAGCTACGGATACCTGATTGGCGAATTAGTGCGGGATAAAGATGCGGTAGTATCAAGCGCGTTTATTGCCGAGATGACCGCTTACTACAAAGATAAAGGCAGCAGTTTATTTGAGGCTCTTATAGAAACTTACCTGGAGTACGGCTTTTATAAGGAAAAGCTGGTATCGGTTACCAAGAAAGGCAAAACCGGGGCAGAAGAGATTAAAGCGATGATGGCACAATACAGAAGCACCCCTCCGGCTACACTAGGCGGATCAAAGGTGGTTGCCCTTAAAGATTACGAATACAGCGTTGAAACCGACCTGAACACCAATAGCACTAAGCCAATTGACCTGCCCCAGTCGGACGTGCTGCAATTTGTTTTGGCTGATGGCAGCATAATTTCTGCCCGCCCATCAGGCACCGAGCCTAAAATTAAATTCTATTGCAGCGTTAAAGGCACATTGGCCAGTAAAGCAGCCTATAAAGAAACCGAGCAACAATTAGATCAAAAAATTGATGCTATTATGAAAGACCTGGGCTTTTAATAACCCTGTAACATATTATTAAGCGGCATGGTTGTTAAATCGTGCCGCTTTTTTTGCTTTCGTGAAGGATAGCAATGATAAAATTCGTGTCCTTTCCTCGACCGTGGAGTCACTTAAATCCTGATTTTGTATCTCTATTGCTCTCCGACATCGCAAGGTTATCTGATTGAAAATTCACTTTTTAACTTCAACTAGAGACCAATATAGGTGAAAGTCTTATTTGATGGTTCTTTTGCATGTTTAAAAATACAAAACCAATAGTATAACAATTTGCTATATCTCTTTACTCTGCAACGATGTGGTCTGAAACTTCCAATTGCAACGGAGTACCAAAGGGTGTTAAAAGACGCATATTTATTTAGGTGCATGACCAATTAACATTCTATTACTGTTAATTGGTCACAGTAATGAATGCATTTTTCCATTTTTGTTCCAATTGCTTATTTTGTTCCTCTTGCATAGTATCAATTTCTTTACATACTTTTTCACTTGCAACTTTCAAGTCATCAAAAAGTTCCTCAAGTACCAAAATTAGATCGTAACCATTCCATTTTTCTAAATGATCAGTTCCGTCCGTGTTCGCTTCCTTCTTCGTTGTTAATCCTATCTTACAAGTAGGTCGCAATTGATGGATCATACCACATCTGAAACCTAAGTATAATGTATCGCTGTGTTTTTTATACTTTTCATCAAAATACTTTTCGATTATGCTTTTAAATCGGGTTTTGGCTTTTCCGATAGAATCAAAGTCGTGATGGTCTAAACATGCCCCTAAAAATTCAATGTATTGGGGTATTACTTGGAATTTTAAGTATGCGGAAGTTTTTTCTGTGTCATTTATTAGTATCTCTAAATCATCAATCCGACCGACAATAAAGTCTGTTAGTTTAACCGTAGTACTATTTTTTATATTGTCCACATTGCTCATTATTTCGAATTTGTATATGCAATCAAACATACGGTTTTATGTGTTTTTTTTAGACAATATTTAACATTGTTTGTAGAAATTCATTTTACATAACTTTTACAAAATAACGATCAATCTTTCTCCTCCACCACAAACAACTCTTCCACAGGTATATTTAGCACCCGCGCTATTTTAATAGCCAAAATATAAGAAGGCATAAATTTACCCGACTCAATAGAATGAATGGTTTGCCTGGATACCTGAACCTGCTCCGCCAAATCTTGCTGTGATAAATTGATCCGTGCCCTTTCTAACTTTACTGTATTGGTCATATCAACTTTTCCAGTGTATATAAATTACCAGGGCCAAAGAGCATATACCTGGGTAAATCAGTAGAAATAAAATATATGCATCGGAATTATGTTGTGCTACTCCTAAGTAGCCGACTATTCCTCCACAAATAATTCCTTGACTATATTGAAAAGCACAAAAAAACTTTTTCATTTTTTTATTAAAAACTTTCAGTTGCGCTTCATCCATGTACACAAGTGCTGAATCCCGGTACATACAAACTTTAAATAAAATTAAATAATATCCCTGTACAACAGTCGCGTAGATCAATAAGTTTGAATTGGTGTTAAGTAATAAACCCATCATTAAAGCAAAAACCACTGCAAACCTAAACGTCCACTTTGCGGCATAATTTTGTATTACTGTGCCTCTTTCGTCTAAATTTTTTACTTCGGCTTTAATAATATTCATTAACCCTATATTTAGTGCTAACAAAACCAAATTGCGGGTAGTTATATTCACGGTATTCCACGGGCGCATATATTTCCAAAATGGACAAGAGTCAATTGCCCACCTGTTTGTAAAAAACAAGGCGATTGAGGAGGCTAAAATTATGACAAGACCCACTATTTGGCTAGTTTTAAATTTGTTGTTATTTGCGGTGTTCATAAAAAATGTTTGTAATTATAGGTAGGTAAAATATTGGTATATATTGATGAGTCTATGCTTTAACCGGTTTGTTTTCCTTATCAGCTTTTCAGCGTGGTATAGATGGTTCTGATTAGGGACAAACCTCCAAAAGGTATTAACGAAGCATATAACAATAAATCGGGCCGTTTATACATTAATACACAACTAGTAAATAATCCATTTAATCCACATGCTATTAAAGTATGAATTTTAAATTTTTTCACTAGTAGTAAGTTATATGCTTTGACCTCTTCTTTAGTCATATAAATAATTGCCGAATCCCGATATAGAGAAAGTTGAAATAACAGTATATAATACGCTTGAAGAATTGCAGTATAAATAAGTATGTTGAAATTTGCTTTCATAAATACACCGCCAATTATACCCAGACCAATGCCCATACCCAATACCTGCCGGGAAACATAATTTCTGATCTTATCCGCCCTTTCATCTTCGCTTTGCAATGGCTCAAGTCGGAAGTACACCAAACTCATATTTAAAAAAGCCAAAACTATTTTACTGATCGTTAAATTCCATCCGTTCCAAACAACGTTATGTTTATTCAGTTCTGCAAATTGAGCTTCCCACCTGTTCGTGAAAAACAAAGTGGTTAGCGAGATAAAAAAGATAGCCATGCAAACAATGTGGCCTGGCTTAATAGTTTTGATCGGCGTAAAGGTTTTCATATTTATGTAAAGTTAGATTGTCAAATGTAAATAAAACTTTACATATTTTAAGTTATTTTACGCTATCGCGCACTATATTAAGTTTGCCAAGTATCATCGGGTGGCTTTTGTGAAAAGATGGAATGTAGTTTTAATTTTGAGCTGACATTGGGGGGTGAGATAAATTCCTTGTTTGTTCAACCTACTGGTTTCTGTTTTGTTACTTATATTTGTTTTCAAGCTTGTGCCCGATCTACGTAAAACCAAAAGCCTAATCTATTGAAATCAACAATCGAAATAAAAACCAAATGTACCCGGCAAATAATATTTGCGTTAATATTAATTACTGCCAGTGTTTTTTCGTGTCAATCCCAAACGGCAATGAAAGTGAAAGCCGAAGCCAAGCATAAACTCACTAGTTTTATTCAAAAGCCCAAATTTGATTCTCAACCTGGTACAATATATAATGGCGTTTCAAATCAAAAACTCAAATCCCAGCTCACAAAGTTTATAAATCAAGCCGCAACAGATTTTCTCTATACAGTAGATCACCAGCCTACGGAGGCGAAATTCCAGAACAACATTAAACTTGGACTAGCTAGGTTTAATGCGTTATACATGGATCTTGATACGGAAGACAGAGAAAGAATATGTACTTATTTTGAAGAGTTAATGGATTGCGTGGGCCTTAAAAGCTCGAACGGTCAACTTAATAATTGGATGTATAATTTTGATCCTAGCAAAAAAACCATACCTGAATAAAGTGTGCAAATGATATACGCCTAATTTTATATCATTTGCACACGGGCAGCAGTCTTGCCTGTTACAAAGTATTGTTCCGTTCCATTTCCTGGTAATTTTGTACCGTTTCAATGGCATTGTCAATTACATCACTTAGGGCGGTTATAAAAGTACCCGGCTTAGCCAAGGTCATGGCATGGCGTATGGCATCAATTTCTTTGGGGATAGCCTCATAGCTGGCATCCGGTTTAACCGATAATATACCTTCGGCAAGTAAACTCAATATATTCTCCTCGGTACGGCCACGGAGGTGTTTTTCCTGACGGAGAATAATATGGTCAAACATCTCTGCCGATATTTTACCCAGTTCTTTGATATCCTCGTCGCGCCTGTCGCCGGTGCCGGCAATAATGCCGATCTTCATCGGCGAGTCTATGGTTTTCAAAAACTCTTTAATGCCGTTATAGCCATCAGGGTTATGCGCAAAATCTATCATAAAGCGAAAATCCTTAAACTCAAAAATATTCATCCGTCCGGGCGTTTGCGCTGCCGATGGTATAAAAGTTTCGAGCGAGGTTTTAATGTCCTCGGTTTTAAAGCCCCATAAAAAGGCAGCCAGCGTAGCTGCCAGTACGTTCTCTATCATAAACGAAACCGTGCCGCCAAACGTTAAAGGCACCAGGCTTACGCGCTGCACCCTTATCTTCCAGTCGCCCTTTTTTATGGTGATGAAACCGTTTTCGCAAACACAGGCTATACCACCTGTTTTACAATGCTTTTTTATAACCGGGTTGTTTTCATCGCGACTAAAGAACGCGATATTGCAATTGGCTTTCCTGGCAATTTTAACACAATGCTCGCTATCGGCATTTAAAACTCCCCAGCCATCTTTTTTAACTGCTCCTATTACAATGGCTTTAACCCGGGCTAAATCATCAAGGTTATGAATATCAGATATGCCTAAATGATCGGGTTGTATGTTGGTAATAACGCCAATATCGCATTGGCTAAAACCCAGCCCCGAGCGTAGTAACCCGCCGCGGGCAGTTTCCAATACGGCAAAATCAACAGTTGGGTCCTTCAGTATAAACTCGCTGCTAACCGGGCCTGTGGTATCACCCTTTTGCATCATGGTGTTTTGCACGTAAATACCGTCGGATGTGGTAAAACCAACCCTATGCCCGTTGTTTTTAACAATATGGGCAATCAGGCGGGTGGTAGTTGTTTTTCCGTTAGTACCGGTAATGGCAATAATGGGTATTCGAACCGATTTTCCGGGAGGGTATAGCATGTCAATTACCGGAGCGGCTACGTTGCGCGGCAGGCCCTCGCTTGGGGCCAGGTGCATCCGGAAACCCGGTGCTGCATTTACTTCCAAAACCACACCGCCGTTTTCTGTTAATGGCTGGGTAAGGTTTTTAGCCATAATATCAATACCGCAAATATCGAGGCCAATTACGCGCGATATACGCTCGCAGGTAAATACATTTTGCGGGTGTACCTGGTCAGTCACGTCAATTGATGTTCCGCCGGTACTCAAATTGGCGGTCGATTTTAAGTAAACCACTTCTTTATTAGCCGGTACGGTATCTAAAGTATAGCCTTTTTTATCGAGCAAGTCTAAGGTATCACGGTCAACCACTATTTCGGTCAAAACATTTTCGTGCCCGTAACCCCGGCGCGGGTCCTTGTTCAACGTCTCAATCAGTTGAGTAACGGTTGATAGCCCATCGCCTTTTACATGTGCCGGAACACGTAACGCGGCAGCAACCATTTTATGGTCTATAACCAGTATCCTGAAATCAAACCCGGTAATAAATTTCTCCACAATTACCTTACGGGATATTTTTGCGGCATGCTCAAAAGCGGCTATTGCTTCTGCCTGTGTTTTAACATTTATGGTAGCACCCCGGCCGTGATTGCCGTCCAGTGGTTTAAAAACCAATGGGAAACCAATATGGTTGATTGCTTTTTTAACATCATCAACAGATGATATGGTTAGGCCCTTTGCCACCGGGATGGCTTGTTCCTGTAAAATGCGCTTGGTTTCGTCTTTGTTTCCGGCAATATCAACCGCAATACTGCTGGTTTTATCCGTCATGGTAGCGCGAAAACGAACCTGGTTTTTACCATACCCTAACTGCACCAGCGATTGTGTGTTGAGCCTGATCCAGGGGATATCCCTCGCAATGGCTTCTTCAACAATTGCGCCTGTGCTTGGGCCCAGCCGGGTTTGTTCCCTAATTTCTTTCATCTGCCTGATATCGTGTTCCAGGTCATAAGGCAGATCATCAATAACCGCCTGTACAATGCGTACCGCGGCTTCTGCCGCGTACACACCTACTTTTTCTTCCAGGTAATCAAATACCACGTTATAGGTTCCGGGAGTTTTAGTTTCGCGGGTGCGGCCAAAGCCGGTATCCATCCCCGCAAGGGTTTGTATCTCCAGAGCCACATGCTCCACAATATGGCCCATCCAGGTGCCGGCAACTATGCGCTGAAAAAAGCCTCCCGGAACGCCGGGCGAACATCTATGGCTATAAAGCCCCGGTAATAATGTTTTAAGCCGCTCGTAAAACCCATCTATTTTATTGCTTGGTTTATGCTCCAGCTCTTGCAGGTTTAACCGCATCTGGATCAATTTTTTCCGGCTGATGCTCCAGATGTTTGGGCCACGTAGTACTTGAATGTTCTCAATCTTCATTTAATATAGTTCTTTTATGTTTTACGGTAATTACGGGTGTTAACCCGGTTATGTTAGTTCCAAAATCCATTATTGGTGCGGCAATATTTGAGGTATTTGCTTTAACACGCAAAAATATACTTATAAGCGACAACGATGTTTATTAACAGTTAAGTTAACTTTAACAAATCTATAACAAGGTAAATCATTTTTTGTGGAAAAAATTAATAAATAATCAGATTGTGTTGCTTTAGTAGCTTTATATTTGAATTTTAGTAATTTAAGATGATAGATGATAATCCCCAAAGGTAAACTGATTATAATTGGAGGTGCTGTAGATCTGGGCAGTACGGTAAGCGCGCTGGAAAATGTTAAGCAACTGGATTATTTGAAGTTTTTTGAGCGCGGAATCCTGAAGCGGATGATCATGGAATCGGCTAAAAAAGAAAAATCGCATATAGAGGTTATAACCACCGCGTCGCAAATACCGGATTTGGTTGGAGTGGAATACACTAACGCTTTTAAACAGCTTGATGTACAAATAAATATGCTCGACATCCGCAAACGCGAAGATGCCGGCAAAAAAGAATACCTGGACCGCATAAGTAAAGCCGATGTGGTTATGTTTAGTGGTGGCGATCAGTTGCGGTTGAGCTCTATTTTTGGTGGTACGGAGTTTTTACAAATATTAAAAAGACGGTATCGCGAAGATGACTTTATTATAGCAGGCACATCTGCCGGGGCGGCCGCGGCTTCGGCCAATATGATATACCGGGGGCAAAGCAATGAGGCCCTGGTAAAAGGAGAAGTGCAGATGACAGCAGGCTTAGGTTTTATTGATTCTGTAATTATTGACACGCATTTTGTTCAACGTGGCCGAATAGGCCGTTTGTTTTACGCTGTAGCCAGCAACCCCGGTATTTTAGGAATTGGTTTAGGCGAGGATGCCGGGTTGTTAATTACCGAGGGCCGGATGATGGAGGCTATAGGCTCGGGCTTAACCATTGTTGTTGATGGCCGGAATATTATAGAAACCAATATATATGATGTTGAAATGGGTACGCCAATATCTATCGAGAACCTCAAAGTACATGTGATGTCAATTTTTGATAAATTTGATTTGAAACATTATAAGTTAATGATAAATAAAACCGTTAAGATAGAGGGTGGTGTTTTTCTAAAAGTGCCCGACGCTGATTGATAGGCGTTAAACCAACTCTTAAAACATAAATGAGATGAAGTTGATTATTCATGGTGGGTTTTTTAGTGAATCACTTACAAACCAGGAGATAAAAATGGCTAAGCAGCTCGCGCTTGGCTCAATAGCAGAGTTAGCCTATAACTTTTTGCAACATCATACCGCTTTAGAAACCGTAGTTTACGCAGTATCATTGCTTGAAGATTCGGATCTTTTTAATGCCGGAACCGGATCACAAATACAGAGTGATGGTAAAATACGCATGAGTGCATCGTTAATGGATGGTAAAAACATGCAGTTTTCGGGGGTGATTAATATCGAAGATGTTAAAAACCCTATTATGGTGGCCGAAAAGCTTATGCCTTTTGAAGACAAGGTATTAAGCGGAAGCGGGGCAAAAGCATTTGCCCGGGAAAACGGCTTTGAGTATTATAACCCGGAAACACCGCAAAGGCGGCATGAATATGAAAAAAAGCTGAGCGACTCTATCCGGTTAGGTACCGTTGGCTGTGTGGCGTTAGATACTTATGGCAACCTGGCTTCGGCCACATCAACCGGGGGTAAAGGCTTTGAAATACCTGGCCGTGTAAGCGATTCGGCAACGGTAGCGGGTAATTACGCCAATGATTATGCTGCAATATCGTGCACCGGGGTTGGCGAAGATATTGTTAGCGGCGCGGTAGCTACTAAAATAGTTACCCGCGTAACTGATGGCCTTGCCCTGCACCATGCCTGCGAAAAAACCATGGCAGAATTAAAGCCTTTTGATGGCTTTGCCGGGGTAATAGGCATCTCCGCCAAAGGCGAAATATATCATACCGACACTCACCCGTATATGGTTTGGGCCAGCTTTGATGAATTTGTTGAAACCTTTAACTAATTACAGCAAAGTACCGTATAAGTAAAATAAGTATATCTTTGTATAGCCTTATAGGCCCCTTTCCCTGTATGATAAAATTTTGTTTGCTGGCATTTTGCTGTGTTTTAACCTCTCTTTCTACCCAGGCGCAGTGGTGGAAAAAGACTCGTATAGAACGTTTTGCGCTAATAAAAGAAGCAAAATGCATAGTGCCAGATTATTACGGTGCTTTAAAGCTATCCGCCTTAACCAAAACACTTGCTCCTGTTATTGTTGGCCGCAGCCAGTATAGTTATGATATTAATGAGGCCGCGGTAATGAAAGCCTTACGCCATAGCTTACGCTACCACATCACGGCCGATGCATTTATCGGTTTCAATAATCTGGTTGTACTCTATCTTGATCAAAGCCGCTATTCAGAAGCTAAATGGTATTTGCTACAATACAACAACATGGGGCGGCAACACAATGATAACAAAGCAATTGTTTTTTCTTTAATTGCTTTAGGGATGCTTAAAGCTGATATTGGTGATTTTGCACAAGCCCGCCAGGATTTGTTGGAAGCGCGTGATATTTGCACTTCACAAGGCCTTTTATCCGATTTAACAAACATTGCTAAAAAATTAGACCAGGTAGAATATAAGCGGGTTTTAAATGTAAAAAACGATATTCGCTACGCTGTTGTTGCGGAAGGGAAAGACTAGGCTACAGTACTGAATCTTCAATATAAACGTAATTACTTCTATTATAAAAGCCGCATTCAAATATGTACTCCGGCGGGTTGTTGGCCAGTTTTGGGTTAATTAAAAAGCCTGTAAAAATAAAATGTTATGGCAAACGTTTATTATTAACATCATTTTTTAATTAAGTTAAAAACTGTTTTAAACAAATAAAACAATATTTGGTAATATTGTTATGTAATGACAGAGTTCGGTTTGGCTCTTTCATTGTTTTATATACATTAGCAAAAATATTACACGTAAAATTTGATGTCAGGTTCTTGTTTTGATTTTAATACCGTAAAAGATATGTTAAAGAAATTATATATAGTTTTGGTGCTGGGTGCCGCATTAGCTTGTAAGGCGTCGCCTCATCCACCTATAAAAGTTGCCGGGTCAAATGATTTGCAGCCAGATGAAAAGCAAAGTGTGGTAAGCAAAATTGTGGCCGGGCTGATAACCAATCAAAACTACAAAAAGGTAGAACTGAACGATTCATTATCGACATTGATATTTAAACGTTATTTAAAGAGCCTTGATGAAAACCATAACTATTTGTTGTTATCTGATGTACAAACGTTTGAGAAATATAAAACCGCACTTGATGACGACTTGAAAAACGGAGATCTGAATGACGTATTTTATATGTTTAACGTATATCAAAAAAGATATGAGGAGCGCATAAAGTTTTCGCTTACGCAAATAGATAATAATTTTGATTTCACGAAAAACGAAACCTTTACTTACGATCGTGATAACATGCCTTTTGCCAGCTCAGATACGGAGCTGAATGACATTTGGGCCAAACGCGTTAAATACGACTTGTTAAACCTTAAGCTTGCCAGCCCTGATATGGCAAAAAACAAGGAAACACTTAAAAAAAGGTATCAAAATCTGCTTACACAATCTCATAAGCTTTCCAATCAGGACGTTTTTCAAATATTTATGGACGCAGTTACCGGTTCGGTTGATCCGCATACCAATTATTTTAACCCCTTTAATGCTGCCCAGTTTAATATGGAGATGGCGCGATCATTAGAAGGTATTGGTGCTACACTTGCTTTAGAGAATGACTATGTAACCATAAAATCTGTTGTTGCGGGCGGCCCGGCTTATAAAAGCAAGCTGATAAACCCCGAAGATCGGATATTAGCAGTTGCGCAAGGCAAAGATGGCGAGTTTCAGGATATTGTTGGCTGGAGGTTGGATAATGCCATTTCGCTAATCCGCGGGCCTAAGGGTACTGTAGTTAAACTCAAAATTTTACCAAAAAGCAAAAGCGCGTCTGATAAACCTTCTATTATAGAAATCGTTCGGGAAAAGATCATTTTAAAAGACGCGTCAGCCAAAAAAGAGATCCGTACTTATAATTCAAACGGTAAAACCGTAAAAATAGGCGTTATTAATATCCCTTCTTTCTATATTGATTTTGCAGCTTACAGAGCCGGCGATGCTAATTACAAAAGCACTACGCGCGATGTTAGGCTAATACTTGATACCTTAAAGAAAATGAATGTGGATGGCGTGGTTATTGATCTTCGACAAAACGGAGGTGGTTCTTTAACAGAGGCTATTGATTTAACGGGGCTGTTTATTAAAACCGGCCCGGTGGTGCAGGTTCGTAAAGCAAATAACCACATAGACATTGAGCAAGACGAAGATCCATCTATCGCATACGCTGGCCCAATGGCGGTAATGGTTGATCGATTTAGCGCATCAGCATCAGAGATATTTTCAGGCGCTATTCAGGATTACGGGCGGGGCTTAATTATTGGTTCACAAACATATGGCAAGGGCACGGTGCAAAGCGAAATTGACCTTGACCAATTTATTAACAATTCCCTTAAAGAAAAAATTATGGGATTGATGACATCAAAAAACGGCGGTAAACCTGTTGCTGCTAATGGTAACCAGAGTGTTTTTGGTCAGCTAAATTTAACAATGGCCAAGTTTTACCGTATTACCGGCAGCTCAACGCAACATAAAGGTGTTACACCTGATATTCAGTTCCCATCATTAATCCCTTTAGACAAATATGGTGAAGATACCGAACCATCAGCCTTACCGTGGGACGTTATAGCGAAAAGTGATTATACCAAAGCTGGTGATTTTAGCGCGGTAATACCCACATTAAACAAAATGCACATCGCTCGTACACAAAATAGCGCAAGCTATAAATATCTTCTGGATGTTATTGCTGATTACAAAAAGCATGAAGCCGAAAAAGTGGTTTCTTTAAATGAGATGGAACTTAAAAAACAACGGGATGCTGATGAAATAAAATCGTTAGAGCGTGATAATATGGTGAGGGCGTCACTTGGTTTACCGATATTAAAAAAGGGACAAACCAAACCCAAAAACGAAGACCTGGATTTTATTAAAAAAGAAGCCGGTCAAATTTTAACCGACTATATTATGCTTGATAATAAGCTCACAAAAAATTCAAGGCCGAAGTAATATTTGCCCAACTAATATAAAAACCCTGGCTTTTGCCGGGGTTTTTTGTTGTATATTATTATATTAGCTGGCTGACTAATAAACGAAAATCAGTTTATGAAAAACATCTACTTTAGGGCATTATCTCCAATTTTATGCATTATACTCTTAACCTCTTGTTCTCCCAGATTTGTGACCAAAGGAATTATCGATACGGAATCCAATTATATTGTAACAAGTGATGGTAAAAAAGTAGAAGCCAATGTAATAAAAATAGAAAATACCGACGGTGTAACGGTTGATGATAAGCATTATAGCTTAGATGAACTTAGCGCAATTAAGCAGAAGAATCAATATTATGGAGTGTCGGAGGGTAAATTGTATCAGGGTTTTATATACGGTAAAGTAATGGTTGTTGGCCAAGTTGGTTTTGACCTTTCTTATACCCCACCAACAGCAGGCTCGCCTGGCGGGTCTTCATCGCATCCACGGATGTTCTACTTTATACAAAAAGCCGGACAACCAGAAATTGTTCCGCTAACGGGTAAAAATTTAGTTAACTATGTGGAGGATAACCCGGATGCATTACGAAAAGCCAGGGCTGCAAAAATATACTCTACCCTTTCTATCGTAAGCATATTCACAGGCACTGTTGGGTTAACAACAGCTATTTTAGCTAAAAACATTCCTTTACAAGGGCCTATAGGTTTTATTGGTTTGATTTCACTTCCGCTAGGTGTTTTGGCAATACCAATTGGTAACCACAAAATTCATAAAGCAGTACAAATATATAACAGCAATTAACTATTAAAGAATGTCAAAAACGTATTTAATTAGCGGTGCAGGTAGCGGAATAGGCAGGGCAATAGCCCAAAAACTATCCCACACCGGCTTTAATTGTATCCTATTAGGTCGTAACATCAAAAATTTAAATGCTACGTTAAAGCTTTTAAATGGCAATGGCCATCAGGTAATTATTGCTGATATCCGTAATAAAGAAAGCCTTTTGGCTGCTACTAAACAGTTAGGGCAATTGCCAATTAATGGTTTAATAGCAAACTCGGGTATTGGTGGAGAAAATTATTGGGGCCAGCAAGACCGTTGGCAGGATATACTGGATACCAACCTAACCGGAACCTATAACTTTGTAAATACTTTTATGCCATTGCTTAAGCTAGTTTCGGAGGAGAAACACATTATAATAACCTCGTCGGTATTAGCGAGGCTGGGTGTAGCCAACTATTCGGCTTATTGTGCATCAAAGGCGGGTTTGTTAGGTTTGATGCGTTCGTGGGCGTTGCAATATGCTCCCGAACAAATATTAGTGAATGCTATTTGCCCGGGTTGGGTAGATACTGCCATGTCGCAAGAGGGGCTGCAAGGCATCGCTGATGGCATTGGTATTACCCGGCAAGAGTTTTATAATATGGCCATGAAAAGTGTGCCCCTGGGCCGCATGAGCCAACCCGAAGAGATTGCCGACCTTGTATTATACCTTACCCAACAAAAATCAATTACGGGGCAAAGTATTGATATTAATTGCGGTTCTGTGATGAATAGCTAACGGGCAGTAACGGTAATATCTCCCGAGGGATAGCTCTCGTTCTTCAACCTGTCAATAGCGGTAACTAAATATTTATATATTTTCCCTTTTTCTACAGTTTTGTCTTCGTAAGTAGTTTCGGCGCTGTACTGAATATGCAAAATATTAGCAGGGTCATCTACAGATATTTTGTCGCTATCATTAAAACGGTATACAACATAGCCATATACCGGCTCTTCATCTCGAGCTAAAGCCGGTGTTTTCCAATTCAATATAACCGCTTTTTTTTGAACTTTGGCTACCAGTTGCTGAGGCGCGTTAGGCGGTACAGAATCAAGCCAAAGCATAGGCGGGGGTAGAGCGGGATGCCTGTAATACGTTTTTGTTAATGAATCTGTAAACCCAAGCGGGTTATTCATTAATGATCTGGAACTGAAATAAACGCTGCCTTGAATTCTGGGGTTTTGACGAATGTATTTTATCTGATTGGGCAACTGATCAGGTTGTTTCATAGCCAGGTTGCCGGCCTCGTTAATGCGATAAGCGGCTTGCCCGATATACAAATGCCTGTCAAAAGTATTATTACTCCACCATTCAACTAATTTTTCAAAGGCAACTAACCTATAGCCAAAGGGCCAGTAAACCTGCGGATTAATATAGTCAACCCAACCTTTTTGCACCCATTTGCGCGAATCAGCGTATAGCTCATAAAAAGAATCCCCACCCCGTGTATCAGAACCCTGTGGGTCCTGCCCTTTGTTTTTCCAAACACCAAACGGGCTGATGCCAAATTTTAACGATGGGTTATGGGTATGTATACTATCGCTTAGCATTTTTATTAACACATCAACGTTGTTCCGCCGCCAGTCGTCAATATTGTTTATCCCGTTATTGTACTTTTTAAAGGTTTCTAAATCATTTAGTGTTTGTCCATGTATTTTATAAGGGTAAAAATAATCGTCCATATGTATGCCGTCTACATCGTAATTATCTATTACATCTAACACCACATCTACAATATATGCACGCACATCGGGCAAACCCGGGTTAAACAGCTTGCGGCCGCCATAGTTCAAAAACCATTCGGGGTGCTTTTTGGTAATATGTTCGGCACTTATTCCAACACCGTTTGCATTAAAAGTTGCTCTATATGGATTAAACCACGCGTGAAGCTCCATGCCTCGTTTATGGGCTTCTGTAATAGCTATTTCTAA
Organism: Mucilaginibacter sp.; assembly: GCA_025352225.1. Taxonomy (GTDB): domain Bacteria; phylum Bacteroidota; class Bacteroidia; order Sphingobacteriales; family Sphingobacteriaceae; genus Mucilaginibacter. The sequence continues at coordinate 16,037 of JANXTT010000004.1, forward strand.
GGGGTCGTACATGGGTTCGGGGGCTTTGCCCTGCTTGCCTGTTAACCATTGCGACCAGGGCTCCCGGCTGTTTGCGTATAGAGCATCTGCAGCAGGGCGTATTTGAAACATTATAGCATTAATACCTGCTTTCTGATGAAAATCTAACAGATCTGTTAATTCTTTAATTTGCTCTGCCGTTGATGATCTGGAACTATTGGGCCAGTCAATATTGGTAACGGTTGCAACCCAAACCCCCCTAAACTCTCTCTTAGGATCGGTTTTAACCTGGGCCCGCACGGATAGTAAACTTAGAAACAGACAATAAAACAATATTAATGATCCTTTATACAAACCCATCAGGAATTAATTTTTAAAGTGGCAAAGATATTAAACTGAAAGCAAAGCCGTTTATTATTAAAAATACAGTTACACTAAAAAATTAACATATAATAAATTAAAAA
>JANXTT010000006.1 GCA_025352225.1 Mucilaginibacter sp.
TATTTAAAAACACTTTTGGAGCATTAAGGTACTATTTATTGCTATTCGCTAAATAAAAATATAATTGGCTATGTAAACATATATATAGATTTCATTCTAACTATCCTGTAGCGTCCTGAAACGTAATGGCTTTGTTACATGTGGTTTATTACAAAAGGAAATTGAACCTAAATTAGACCCCCATTTTTATGGTTTAACATTCCGTACCTGCAATAAATTAGGAAAGTTATTTGTAAATAATGGTATGACTAACCCTATCAAGTAGATGGGCCAATATCCATTTATTTTGACAGATTGTGAAGTATGATGGCGATAAACGATTCAATAAAGTTGTGGGAGTGGAAATTTATTCCATAGTATATGTATTAGCACTCACAATGCTCGTATTATTATTATCAAACAGATGTGAGTTGTTTGTTGCTTTAGAAGATGCTCTATTTAAAGTTATAACCTGTAACCCACTTCTGGTTTATAAAAATCGGTAAACCGTTTTTCAAATTTGTTAAAGCTGCCAAAAACTTTAGCTATTGCAGCATTTGTGCTATAACCGCTTTTTAATAACAAGGTAAGCTGTTGCAGGTTATTAATGTCATCTTTCACCATAAAATAAATTAGACAATAAGATACGGCGTATACATACGGGCGTTTTTGCTCATTAGCAAAATCAAGATTCGAATATTTAAAAAACTCATACAAACTGAACTCATGTTTGTACATCATGTCCTTTACAAATTTTATATTATATTCATTTTTTGTATAGTATACCTCATCATTTTGAATTACTAACGAGCCAAACAGTGTAGCAATGCCTTCATTCAGCCATAGAGGTGACCCTTTATAGTTGTTTTCGAGTAGGCTATGACTGGTTTCATGTAGTAATGTATTCATATAAAAAGCAGTTTTACTAAGAAAGATCCTGTTAACCTCAGGATCATAAAATCCATCAATAAAAGTAGTATTCATAGCTTTTTTTTGTATGCTATTATATTCGTTTTGCTTTCCATATAAGTTGATATTGACTGGAAGGCTGTCATTAATAAGGGTGTTGAATATGATGTTATAAAATTTGGCTTCAAACTTTGCTATTTTTTCTAAATATGCCCTGTCGTCTTTATTTAAACGGCAGTTAAACGTTGATATATTGATTTTTTGAGCACATGCAGACTGATTATATAATGAGATAAGAACAAGAGCGGTATAAAAAAAATATTTTATAAGTATATTGTTTTTTATGGAGAAAAGCATGCTACTAAGATAATTAAATACTGTTATTTATAAATAGGAATAACCTTATTGTAAGCAATACTGCCGCTGTGCGGGTTAACTTTTAATATATAGGTCCGATATTTAGTGTTTCTGTATAGTTACATTGGTTAAGACCGTAGGGGTTTATTCTCGCGTTTGCACAATGGGGGTTACTCATTTGCATATTCTCAACATTTATTTCATACCTATATTACTTAGCTTATATTTATGCTGGTTAATGAATAACATCCCGATATGGATAAAGATCAGATCATTAAATATTTAAAAGAAAAAAACATTTCCAAAATCAAATTTGCCTTTGCAGATATTGATGGTGTTTTGCGCGGTAAGGTTATACACAAGCAAAAGTTTATGGATGGTATTGATGAAGGCTATGGCTTTTGCGATGTGGTTTTTGGATGGGATAGCAGCGATGTTTGCTATGATAATATTAAACTTACAGGCTGGCATACCGGTTACCCGGATAAAAATTGCAGGATTGATCTTTCCACATTTCGCACCACGCCATGGCAGGATGATACGCCGTTTTTTTTAGCCGATTTTAGCAAAGCCGATGGAGATGATTTGTACGCTTGTTCACGAAGTTTGCTCAAACGCATAGCACAAAAGGCCGGAGGGATGGGGTACCATCCGGAGTTTGCTCAAGAGTTTGAATGGTTTAATTTTATCGAAACACCACAATCTTTACAGGATAAAAGTTTTACCAAACTACAAACCCTTACACCCGGGATGTTTGGGTATTCCATACTCCGCACATCGCAACATAGCGCATATTATAACGATCTATTTAACCTGTTAGCGCAGTTCAATATTCCGTTGGAGGGCTTACATACCGAAACTGGCCCGGGGGTGTACGAGGCTGCTATTCTACACGATCATGTTTTACAGGCGGCTGATAAGGCTGTTTTATTTAAAACTGCTGTAAAAGAAATAGCGAACCGCCACGGTGTTATGGCCTCTTTTATGGCTAAATGGAACGAAACATTACCCGGTTGCAGCGGCCATATCCATCAAAGTTTATGGAATAAGGATCAGTCGAAAAATTTATTCTATGCTGCCGCTGATCCTGATAAAATGAGCAATACTTTTAAACATTATTTAGCAGGGCAGTTATATTGCTTACCGCATATATTACCAATGTACGCCCCAACTATTAATAGTTATAAACGCCTGGTTGAAGGTGCCTGGGCACCAACCACAATTACATGGGGGGTAGATAACCGTACCACCGCATTAAGGGTTTTAAACCCGACGGAAAAGTATACCCGGTTAGAAACCCGTATACCGGGATCTGATACAAACCCATATTTGGCTATGGCTGCCGCATTGGCCTCAGGTTTATATGGTATTCAGCATAAACTACCGCTTAATATTACGGCAACCGTTGGTAACGGGTATCAAAATACGCAACATGGCCAACTTCAAACCAACTTATATCAAGCAACTGTGGATATGAAAAATTCGTCTATTGCTAATGAATTATTTGGCGAGGCTTTTGTTGAATATTTTACCGGCACAAGGCTTTGGGAATGCAGCCAATTTGCCAAACATGTAACCGATTGGGAACTGAAAAGGTATTTTGAAATTATTTAATCTTTGTTACTTATAAATGAACTATTCTGCCATTATAAAAAGGGCCTGGGAAGGGTATGATGCTTCAAAGCAGATCAGCAAAATTGAAGATATAAGCGCGATGGTATCTACCAATCATGTTTTTAGGATAACGTTTGAAGATGAGGATGTTTTAATTGCAAAGTTGGCTTCGTATGGAAAATATGAACATTTTAAGGAAGATCATCGCATAATACATGCTTTAGCGAACAACTTATTATATCCTTTTGAAAACCTGGTTGCAAAATCGTTGTTGAAGAATAACCGTGTTTATACTTATCGGTACAAAAGGGGAAAAATTGACGCGTGGGTTGTTTTTTATAACCCGGTAAGGGTTAGTGAGCGTTTGCCGCGCCGCCTTAACGAAAATCAGATCAGGCTGTTGGGTCAACAAATGGCCAGGTTTCATAAAGCTTGTTTCAGAATAAAAAACGTTTTGCCCAAATCATCTAAAACATTAGGTACCGATATTAGGATTTTAATAGATACATTAGAAACCAAACCCGGTGAATACGGAACACCAATACAGGAAAAAATGTTAAGGCAACACTGCGATGTGTTTCTAAAGAACCGTTCGAAGTATAATGCCACAGGTTCTTTTGGCAGTATCCCTGTTTTTTTGGACTGGAATATAGGTAATTTCTCCGTAACCAGTAAAATGAACTTGTATTCGCGCTGGGATTATGATTGGTTTAGAATGAGTAGCCGGATATTGGATTTTTATTTTTTAAGTCGTGTAGTATCTGATGCAGGTGACCGCACGGTGTTTAGTTATGTAATAAAGCCTATGATGGAAGAGCGTTTTATTATCTTTTTAAAAGAATACCACAAGATTTACCCGTTAACAGCACATGAAATATACTTTTTAAAAGATGCCTATCGGTTTTTCATATTGAATTACGTTATTAAAGATGGGAGATATTTTTTTAATGAACAATACGCAAAAAAATTACAGAGGGAAGCTTTAGAAATTTATCTCCCATCTGTTGATACTGAATTTAATGCAGAAATACTTATAAACGCTTTGGGTATCCCGATGGCAGATAAGTTAACAATTCAATAATTGCAAAAACCATCAATATGATACAGACCCATAACTTTAAAGAAATTGTAGACCAATATAAAGTAGTTTTTTTTGATGCCTTTGGTGTTATTAAAAACTATATGGGGCTGGTGCCTGGCATGGATAAAACCTTTGCTTACCTTAAAGAACAAAATAAAGAATATTACATAGTTACCAATGATGCATCAAGGAGCCCTAAGCAACTAACAGACTCTTTTCATAAGCTTGGCTTAACAGATATATGTCAGGATCATATTGTATCATCAGGCATGCTGGCAAAAGAGTATCTCGACTTAAAAGTGCACCAGGGCATTGTAGCTTATTTGGGTACGGCAAACTCTGCACATTATATTGAATCGTCAGGGTTGCATACGTTGCCCGTAAGCATGATAGACGACAGCAATATTGACCAGGTAAACGCTCTTGTATTACTAGATGATGAGGGATTTGACTGGTTTAGAGATTTAACCAAAACCGTTAATTTATTGCGCCGCAGAAACATACCTACCATTGTAGCTAACACGGATGTAGTATATCCGCTTAATGTACATGATGTAGCTATTGCTATTGGTGGCATAGCTACCATGATTGAGAATATTGTAGGTAAAAGATTTATCCGCTTCGGCAAGCCAGATTCGCAAATGTTTATGTTTGCTTATGACTTGGTGCGCGAGCATAGGCAAATAAGCAAAAGCGATATTTTGATGGTAGGAGATACCCTGCATACCGATATTCTGGGAGGTAACAAGTTTGGGTTTGATACCGTACTTGTATTCACTGGTAACACTTTACCAGCTGATGCAGAAACCCGTATTACATCTACCGGTATTGTACCAACCTATATTTGTGATACCGCCGTGGCGGAATAATAAAGAGAAACACTTATATAAGCCCCTTATTAAAGGTAGTATAAGTGTTTCTCTTTGAGATTCAGTAATAGATTTTCTTAACAAACAAGGAACTTTGTTGATTATAATTTACCCGTTCTTGATGGTATATCGTGGTTAGATATATAATTAAAATTCTGTAGCTGGTTACCAATCTGTATTTTAAACTCGCCGGCTTCGGTAACAAGTTTGCTCATTTCGTTAACAAAGGCGAGATCTTTAGGGGTGATGTTAAATTTTACTGTACACACTTCGCCCGGTTTTAGGTTAATCTTTTCAAATCCGCGCAGGCGTTTTGTATCAGGGGTTAAACTAGCATATAAATCACTAATGTATAGCAGTACAGATTCTTTACCTTCTAACTGTCCTGTATTTCTAACATCCACAGTAATAGTCAGTACTTGCCCATCGGTTAAATTGGGTTTGCTAATCTTTAAGTTACTGTAGGTAAAATTGGTATAACTTAAGCCATATCCAAATTCATACAGCGGGTTGTATCCATGCTCGTCGTCACTGTTGCCGTTCTCTATGTTTTTGCGATAATAATTTACTAACGCGTTCGCGTATCTGGGGTAGGTTATAGGTAACTTACCGGATGGGTTAGTATCACCAAAAAGAATATCAGCAAGGGCATTTCCACCCTCATTGCCAGGCAAATAAGCCATTATTGTTGCAGCTGATAAGGCTTCGGCCGAGGTAACTATGCGCGGACGGCCTTCGGCTAACACCAAAATAACAGGTTTACCGGTTTTAGCCAATTTAGTTAAAAGCTGTAATTGCGCAGATGGCAGGTTAAGATCGTCAATATTACCAACGTTTTCTGTATACGATGTTTCGCCCAGGCAAACTACAATAGCGTCGCTTTTAGTTGCCGCACTTATTGTCGCATCAATATTTAATAAACTATCGATAGTTGAACCAGGCTCAAACACAACATTATCGTGTCCTATTTTTTGTTGTATGGCTTTTAGTATGGTGTTTTTGCCTACTGCAAACTCATCATTTTTTTCGCCTTGCCAGGTGTAGCTCCACCCACCGTTTAATGAGCGCATGGTATTAGCGGTTGGCCCGGTAACCAAAACCTTCATGGTTTTTTTAAGCGGAAGTACACCATTGCTGTTTTTTAATAAGGTGATTGCCTCGCCAGCGGCTTGCAAGCTAACTTTGCTGTACTCTTCTGATCCAAATTTGGGGTAATCGCTTGGGTTGCCTACCGGGGTCTCAAATAGGTTTAATTGATATTTAACTTTCAATATCCTCCTTACAGATTCATTAATTCTTGTCATTGGTACTTTACCTTCCTTAACAAGTTCAATAAGGTAATTATAAAAACTATAATCATAAGGCACCATGCTCATATCAACGCCTGCGTTTACGGCTATCATTACAGCTTCTTTTTGAGTTGCCGCAATATGATGACGATCGTGGAGGTATTTAATATCTTGCCAGTCGGTAACTACAATGCCATCAAATTTCAATTCGCCGCGCAGTACATCAGTTAACAGATATTTACTTGCATGTACAGGCACGCCGTTAATTTCAGATGAATTGATCATTAAAGTATGTGAACCTGCTTTTACCGCTGCTTCGAACGATGGTAAAAAGTATTCTCTCATGTAACGATCAGGTATCCAGGCCGGGGTGCGGTCTTTCCCACTCAATGGGTAACTATAACCCAGGTAATGTTTCATACACGAGGTCACTTTATATTTATCACCCACGTTGTTTCCCTGGTAACCTTTAATTATAGCCGCTCCCATTGTTTTAACCAGAAACGGGTCTTCGCCAAAGGTTTCATAAATACGTGGCCAAAGCGGGCTCTTACCCAAATCAAGCACGGGCGAAAAATTCCATGGTATATAACTAGCGCGAGTTTCGTAGGCAGTAATCTCCCCGGCTTTGCGTACCAGTTCGGGATTGAATGTAGCTGCCATCGCAATTTCTTGCGGAAACAATGTGCTGCCGGTAGTATAATTCATGCCGTGTATGGCATCTATACCATAAATAATGGGTATTTTTAAACGGCTTTGACTAGCGTTTTGCTGAATATCAGAAATGATTTTAAACCAATGCTCTCTGCTGTAAGCACCGCCGCTAACATTTAAAATAGAACCTATATGATATTTAAAAATTCCTTCTTTAATTTTATCAACATCTATTTGATTTGGTTCAACAGGTTTATCTCCTTGCGTTTTTAAAAACTCAGCTATGGTGACTTGGGTCATTTGGCCAACTTTTTCTTCCAAAGTCATTTTGGTTAAAAGTTGCTCTACTTTTTGATTTATTGGCGATAGGTTTTTGGGGGGTTGGGCATGTATGTTAAATACAATTGTAATAAGCAGGATTGTAAAAATGTGTGTTTTGTTCATTGTATAAATTAATAAGGTGTAATTTGGGCAACTAATATATTGGTGATTTGAATTTTAAAATGTATTGAGGTAAAACAACATCAATAAATGGTAAAAAAATACAATTCAGGCATTTTAAAGTAACGTTATTTTGCCTTGCGTTAAATGCCCTAAATAACGCTTTATTTTGGATGTTTTTCTTTTTTTTTATTGATTGGGCAGATTGGCCTGAAAAACAGAATAAATTAGGGTCTGCTGAAAAACAGCAGACCCTAATTGCACTTCAATTTATAATTTATTTAATGTGTAAATTAAGGTATTTCAATTAAATAAATTCTCTGTTATGAATTTTACTTTTTGGTTTCTTTTCCAATAAGTGTCATAAACTGATCCAGCTTTGGCGTAATAATAATCTGTGTACGCCTGTTTTTGGTTTTGCCGTCATCAGTGCCATTATCCGCTACAGGGTTATATTGGCCCCGTCCTCCGGCTGTTAAACGCTTGGGGTCAACACTATAAGTATTTTGTAATGCCTGAACTACCGAAGATGCTCTTAGTGCACTCAAGTCCCAATTATTACGGATATTTACCTTAGATATAGGTACATTATCTGTATTTCCTTCAATAAGCACGTCATAGGTTGAATAATCGTTAATGATTTTGGCTATTTTGCTTAAGGTTGCGCCCGCTTTGTCGGATATTTCATAGCTGCCTGATTTGTAAAGCATATTATCAGCCAGCGATATGTAAACAACGCCTTTTAATACCTTTACATTAACATCCTTCATTTCATCTTGATTTAAAGAACGGGTAAGATTATTGGTGAGGACTACATTAAGCGAATCGCTTTTGTTTTTAAGTTCTACCAGGTGCTGGATATATTTGTTTGATGCATTAATTTCATCAGCCAATTTAGAAATATTCACATTTCCCTGATTATTTCCCGCTAAACATTTATTTAGTGCATCTTGTAAAGCTGTGGCATTTGATTTTGCTGATGCAATTTGGTCTTCAAGACTTTTAACCTGGATTCTTGCTCCCGAGAGCTCTTGCTGGGTAACCTGATAACTTTTATTCAGATCACTATTGGTTTCCTGCAACTTAGTGTAACTTGATTGTAATTCAGCGTACTTTTTATTGCTGACACAACCCTGAGTTACTGCTGCCGCTAGAAAAATTACTGGTAACAATATTTTAATTTTCATAATTTGTTGTTGATAAGGTTATAATTCATTTATAACCTTATTAACAACAACGCATCATTTGTAATGTTTAAAGTATTTTTTTGATGCGTTTATTTTAATTTTTTTTGTTTTGGAAGTTTTTTGCATCAATAACATTTATCCCGTTGTTAAATGTAGCGTGTTTTTTGTTAAAAATTATACCTATTTACAATAGTTAGCAGTTTTTTGAATAACAGCATCTGGAAGTGGCATTGGTAGCGTATTTGGATAGGTCAATTGCAATCGTTTAATAAAGCAATCGCAAAACCGCCTGCCATCTCCTAAATATCCCTTTGGCCAGTCCTTCATAATACCATCTCGAATTGTTTTTTCAATTTCTAAACTCCAGTGTACATATTCTAAAGTTGAGCTCCTACTTCCTTCACGATAGGAGCTGTTGCGTTCATTGCCATTTGAACCCGATTTTACATCGTGACTGGCATAATAATATGCCGTTGATATGGTTGAAACTAAACTAATGAGCCTTTCAGAAGATACTGACTGAATGCCGCCTGGTAATTCTGATTTTAGATGACTGATCACATAAGCAACATATTGTTTCCTTTCGTCGTCATTAGGATATTTCGTTTTAGCTACCTCATTTAATTGATCAGATACTTTTGATTCATAATCACTAGTCCATATGGATTGGCTGTACGCATTTGATTTACTAAGAAATAACCCTGTAAACACAATAAGAATAATTAATAAATTTTTCATTTTAATGGATGTTTAAATTAAGTTGATAAATAATTAGTTGTTTTTTTATTAAAAGTGTTTTATTTGTGTAGGTATGCGTTTTTCTTCCGTTGTTCTGGTGCCTAACTGGCCTATATCATTACGGCCCCAAGCCCAGATTGTATTGGTATTATCAATAGCAAAAGATTGAAAATCGCCGCAGGCTACGTCTACCCAATTGGTTGCGGTGCCCACCTGGGTGGGTGTAAGAATATCGTTTCTGTTTTTATTTGCCAATTGCCCATGGTTACCATAACCCCAGGCCCATAGTTTACCATCGTTGGTTATAGCTAAAGTATGCGCATCCCCGCATGCTACTTTCTTCCAATTACTGGCATTGCCTACCTGTATCGGTAAATGGCTTTCATTAACTGTACCGTTACCTAATTGACCATTAGCATTATTTCCCCATACCCATAACGTACCATCTGTACAGATGGCCGAAGTATATTGTTCGCCACATGCTACCATGAGCCATTTTTTATCAGCCGCTATTTCTACAGGGTCAGTTTTCGCAACTGTAGTTCCATCGCCAAGCTGCCCTATTGTGCTATCACCCCAGGCCCATAGTTTGCCATCGCTGTTTATCGCGACAGAATGTGCAATTCCCGAGGCAATACTTACCCAATTGCTGGCCGTGCCAATACGGACGGGTTTACTTTCCTGCATGTTATACAAATCCAGTTTCCATAATGTGCCGTCGCTGCTAATTAACATAGTTTCCAGATAATTGCAGGATATGGCTTTCCATAAAAAACCTTTCGCTATCTGAACAGGTATATACTGGTCAATTTTTGTTCCGTCTCCCAATTGTCCTGATTTGTTTTCACCCCATGCCCATAGGGCGCCCCCACTGCTAATGCCGTAAGAACGGTTAGCTCCGGTTGCCACGTTCACCCATTTTACCGCAGTATACCTTCTGGTTAAGGTATATCTATTAATGGTTGTTCCATCGCCCAGTTGGCCATTGCTATTATTACCTCCAACCCAAAGGCTGCCATTGTTAATGAGTAGATTATGCTTTGCCATACAATTTGACGAAAGTTTAAGAATTGGATGTTTAGCAGCCACCTGCGCTTTAATCGGGTTAAAAACACCAGTCAAAATAATACTGATTATCAATAAGTGCAAACCGGTTTTTTTTTGATTCATGATTTAAGTTAATAAAAAAAGGTGCAAATTATTTTGCCCCCAGATCGTCCTTGAAATTTAATTTAGCCCTTTGCAATATGCCCTGAAATATGGAAACGACTTCTTCGGCCTTTTGTGCTTTGACGCCGATAGAAATGAATATAAAGGTGATGCATAAGAATATTTTTTTCATAATTCTTAAATTTTGTTTTGTCAGTGTTAAGGAGGGAGTTTTACAATAAGCGAGCATAAAATGATTGATAACACAAACTTTTAAAAGTTACGTCTCCGCCTAAGGTATGTTCATTGTGTAATGTTTTAAATATGATTGGTTGTTCCATCAAAATAGTTGGCCGCTTTAATTTACAATTTAAAAATGTTATAGTAAAATAACGGTAACCCCGCTGTAGTTTATGAAGGTAAATAAAATCACAAAAAAATACAATTCGTTAATTCTTTGTAAAGATATGTTAACTTTTTTTGGCAAAAAACAATACAAATGTGGTGTTTTTACTACTTGGTATAAAGTAATTGTAAATATTGATCTATTTTGCAATACAGTACCTATTAGACAGGTTTTAAAATTGAGTTTTTAAAAACACCTGATTCTGAATGTTATTTTTAACACAAAAGGGGATATGGAAACTAGGTTGTTTTTTGTTTCCAGGTATTTGATTCAAAAAAAGCGGGTTGCATTTCCATCTGTTTAACTGCCTTTGCTACACCTTTAATAAACATATAATTAGCCGATCCGCCAATTACTGCACCAAATACTGGTATCAATCTGCCCGCTGCTTTTGAGCCCATTTTAAGCAATAGCTTTTCTGCAACGTCTTCCAGCATAGTTTTAGTTATTGCAATACCTGCTTCTACTTTAACCGATGTAGCTACAATCGCCATAAACTCTTCAAAGCTGATTTGGTATACACCTCTTTTATAATAAATTATACCTAGGGTTACCCTAAATTGCTGAGTAATATTGTTTATCACATCTAAAGGTAAACCTATTACCATAGTTAATGCACTACCGCTGCCAGATATAGCACCGGTACCAGCAGCTAGTAGCGCGCAATGGTTAATAAAACCATCAATACCCCTTTTATCAATACTTTTTTTTATGCCGTATAAATTGATATTTTCAAATATCTTTTTAAACCCATCCTGCGAAAGATTTGACAGGTTGGTACGTATTATTGCTGATGTGTTTTTAACCGAAAGATTCATGTTCACAATAACTCATATTTCGTGCCATCATCGGCGGTAACCTTTTTAAGCTTAGTTTTTAAGTGGGCAACTTTCTGTTTATAAAATATACTTCGGTATGGTTTAACCTCGTTAAGCAAATCAAGGGCTTCCTCAAATAGTTTTTCAAGCGTTAGTAATTTTGTTTCTAAATCTGATTTTTGCATGACTACAAATGTTAGAAGTACAAATATATGCTAAAAAATTTAGTATTTGTTATTTTTTACACAATTTATTAGAATTAGTATGTGTATTTTAAAAGATAATTGTAGCACTTATTAAGCATTTATGCCAGCAAATTATAAACTTAAAATATGACAAATCAGGCATTTAAGTAAAAGTATTTTATGTTAGTATTGGCATTTAATTTTAATCTCACTTAAAAACTGTAAGTTTGACTAAACCAAATTTCATTACCTATGGATATTTCATTAATTACCACCAGCACAAGTTTAGAAGGTTACACAATTGTTAAACATTTAGGTGTGGCCCGTGGCATAACGGTACGTAGCCGGAGCATTGTGGGCAATTTTGCAGGGGGCATACAGTCGTTATTTGGCGGCAGGCTTTCTATATATGTAGAGCTTTGCGAACGCGCACGCGAAGAGGCTTACCAGCATCTGATACAGCATGCACAGGAGCGCGGTGCCAATGCTATTATTAATATGCGTTATGATGCCAACGAAGTTATGAATGGAATTACCGAAGTATTGGCTTACGGCACAGCTGTAGTAGTTGAAAAAATATAACAAAATAAAATACCAAAGGTTAATAACTAAGTTACCAACCTTTGGTATTTATATTTTAATTAAAGTAGATTTTATCCCTTTTCATCGGCTGATGGGCCGTACATTCCGGGTATAGCTACATCTAGCATACGCAAATAAACACTCAATTGCCCACGGTGATGGTATAAATGATTACCAACCATGCTCCGTAAAACCTGTATTTTGGGCATAGACATAATTTGAAAATCGCCCCTTTTTAATGTCCATACCTTTATCAGTTGTTCGTCTGTTGCCGATTCCAGGGCAGTTATAGCCTTAGCGATATTTTCGTCGTGCATCTGTAATAGGGCAACTACAGAGGTTGCTTTAAATGGGATAAAATTTCCTGCTGCTAAATCAAGTTCATCCATATTTATAGTAAACTCAGCCCAAAGAGGGATTTCGGCCACATGTGAGGCTAGTTTAACAAGCGACATTGATTTGGCATGAGGCTGCCAATCAAAGTGTTCTGCGGGAACCCGTTCCAGCATTTTTCGCGTATTTGCGCCCTCATGTTTTAGCTCAGCAATTAGTGGTTGATTTAATGGCATCATGGTAGTTTTTATAACAAACATATCAATAAAATTATACGTATACGGGTTATAAACCAGAAATTACATTGTATTTACAAGTACTTTATAGCTTATATTTACATTTTAACTTAATCACTATCATGGAAACTCCATCACCATCATCGGTACAACAGATACCTGTTTTACAACAAATTCATATTGCTACCCATCATTGGCTGAATGACATGTCATTTTTTGATGATGAGACCAGATTTCTGAGTTCGTTACTGGATAAGTATTTTATTTTTTTGTTGAGCCACGAGCACGTTAACCGGATTCAATTGGTTAATGAGCGGCTTAAACAAACTGGCATTGTAAAAAGCCTGATCAGGGCTGATGTTTTAAAACACCAGAAAAACCTTGATACCACACTCAAAAATGACATAGAACAACGTGAGGACTTTTTAAAACTAGAACATACCAGGCTTGAAGAAGAACTAGCCGACCTTGCCAAAAGCTTTAAAAGCATTAAGCACGAAATTTTTAAAATAACCGAAGAAGTGATGAAAAGTGAAAAGTTAAACCTGTTGAAAGATTAATCAGGCCATTTTTTGCCTGATCAGATAATTTCGCCTTTCTTCAATAGACATTTGTTCCACAGGTAATAAAATTTGCTCAAAAAGCTTTGTAAACTCATCGGCATGATTAATTACGCGCTTGCTTTTAAGATCGAGATGAATAAAGTTAGTCCATAAAATGGCTTTAAGTTTGGTTTGGCCCTCATCCCACATCCGCATTTCTACTAAAAGATTTTTAGCGGTAAATTGTATAAGCTGCGAGTCTATCAACACGGTTTCCATAGTGAGTGCCGGCTTTAAATAATGTATTTGGTTGGAGGCAATAAGCCAACCTAAGCCTTGTTTTTCTGCAAGCTGAAAAATATTGAAATTATAATTCTCTAATAACTGATCTTCCCGGGCGTTTATAAAATAATCAATATACCTGGAGTTATTGAGGTGGTTAAAGGGGTCACAATCCTGAAAACGTATTTTTCTGTAAGATTTTACAATTTTTTCCATGTTGTTTTATTTTACATACCGATCGGTATGTGGGTGGTTAAATTTTTTTAGATCGCTATTCTTTTAATAATCATGTTATCAATATAATTCATCATATCAACCAAATAAGTCTTATCCTGATGGATGTGGGCCATAAAAACGCTGCCCTCAATCATGGAATATATATTTTTAGCATAGGTATGCGCATTGGTATCGGGGCGTAATTCCATGTTATGCAAACCGTTTTTTATAATTACAAGTAGCTCGTTTTCCAATTTTTTAGAAATCTCTTTAACCACATTAAATAGGACAGGGTTAATATTATTAGCATCAGATCCAACGTTTAAAATAGGGCAACCACCGCTTTTGGCTGTCAGGTCATAGTATTCTCTATAATAGTTTGTTAGCGCGTATAATTTTTTTATAGAAGTATGATATTTATTGATTTCGATGCTAAGCGGCAGGATAGTTCTTTTAACATTTAGTTTAAACGCCTTAATGGCCAGATCTTCTTTGTTTTTAAAATTACAATAAATTGCCCCTTTTGTTAAACCGGTAGCCTTGGTTAAATCTGATAGACTAGTGCCAGCATAACCTTGTTTATTAAATATGGGTGCTACTCTTTGTAAGATGAAATTTTTGGTATTATCTGGTTCAATGGTTTCCATATAACAAATATAAACTAAATACCGATCGGTATGTGTAAGTTTCTGAAAAAGATTGCATCTATTAGTCGTAAATATTAAACTTTATTGATCAATAGGTGTTTTACTATTAAATCTGCTCATAAAATACAGATTGGTTAATAATAATTATATGATGGTATTAGTTTGCCTGGCGGCTGTGGAAAGGGTGGGGGATATTGTATATCAATAAACTAAATTAGTAGTGCTGTTGTATAAAAGCCTCGCTGCGATATTTAAAATATCATAAATTATTCATACATTTGCGCCCTGAAATTCTTTTTTTTATAACATGAAATTATCTCAATTTAAATTCAACTTACCCGAATCTTTAATAGCCCATTCACCAACAGAAAACAGAGATGAATCACGCCTATTGGTGCTCAACCGCGATTCAGGCAAAATTGAACACAAAATATTTAAGGATGTTCTGGGATATTTTGATGATAAAGATGTAATGATTTTGAATAACACCAAAGTTTTCCCTGCCCGTTTATATGGTAATAAGGAAAAAACAGGTGCCACTATCGAGGTTTTTTTATTGCGCGAGTTAAATAAAGAATTACGCTTATGGGATGTATTGGTTGATCCGGCACGTAAAATACGTGTAGGAAATAAGCTATACTTTGGCGATGATGATTTGCTTATTGCCGAAGTTGTAGATAATACTACATCACGTGGGCGTACCATCCGTTTTTTGTTTGATGGTACAGATGAAGAGTTTAGGCGCAATGTTGAAATTTTGGGCGAAACACCACTGCCTAAATACATTAAACGCAAAGCTACTGAAGATGATAAAGAACGGTACCAAACTATATTTGCTAAAAACGAAGGCGCGGTTGCCGCTCCAACGGCTGGGTTGCATTTTAGTCGCGAGCTAATGAAACGCCTTGAATTGAAAGGTGTTGAATTTGCTGAGGTTACCTTGCATGTGGGTTTAGGCACTTTTCGCCCGGTTGAGGTTGAAGATCTGACCAAACATAAAATGGATTCGGAACAGTTTATAATTGAACAAAAACAAGCTGATATTGTAAACAGGGCCATTGAAGCAAAACGAAAGATTTGTGCTGTGGGTACAACATCTATGCGCGCTATTGAATCTGCAGTATCTGCAAATAAAACACTAAAATCGGCTAACGACTGGACGAGCAAATTTATTTTTCCCCCATACGAATTCAGCATAGCTAACAGCATGATCACCAACTTCCATACGCCCGAATCAACATTATTGATGATGATTTGCGCTTTTGGCGGATATGAGCACGTGATGAATGCTTACGAAGTAGCTATTAAAGAAAAATATCGTTTCTATAGCTATGGCGATGCCATGATGATAATTTAGTAAAGTAATTTGTCCATAGTAGTTAGTAAATAATGGTTAATAAATAAGTAACTACCATATTGGGCAAAATGGGTCTAAATACTCAACAAGCAATACTCAATACCAAATACTACGCTATTATTGTTGCCGGTGGCTCAGGTGCCCGTATGCAATCTGCGGTGCCTAAACAGTTTTTGTTATTAAACGGTAAGCCGGTTATGATGCATACCATTTCTGCATTTTATCAAAGTGTTAACCGGCCTTCAATTATCGTAGTACTACATGCCGATTATCATCATTACTGGACTGAATTGTGTAAAGAACATGATTTTAGAATCCCTCATTATTTGGTTAACGGCGGCGAAACCCGTTTTCATTCGGTTTTAAATGGGTTAGCATTGGTTGATGACGACGCCATAATAGCTGTGCAGGATGCCGTAAGGCCATTGATTACCGTTGATATTATTGATCAATCGTACAAATACGCCATGGAGCACGGCAATGCCATTGTAGCCGTAAAAAGCCGGGATTCTATTCGGCAGATACAGAATCAAAAATCATACGCCTTGGTTAGGGACGAAATTTACCTGGTGCAAACGCCACAAACTTTTCAGTCATCATTATTAAAAAAAGCTTACCAGCAGGCATTTAATACCAACTTTACTGATGATGCCAGCGTAGTTGAACAAATGGGTGTCAACATCAATATTATCCCGGGCAGCTATACTAATTTAAAGATTACTTTTCCGGAAGATATTGCCATTGCCGAAATGCTTTTAAAACAAAAAAGCCACTCCTAGTGGCTTAAGTTGAATTATAAGTAATAAGATCAGGCCCTTTGTATTACACCCAAAATTAAGGCAATAATTGCTATAACCAATAATATGTGGATAAGGCCACCTGCCGAATACATAAAGGCTCCTAAAGCCCAACCAATAATTAATATAACGGCTACGATATACAATAAACTTCTCATGATAATGTGTTTTAAATTTTTAAAGTTTGATTAATTTATCATACCTTAACTAAAACCGTTCCAAAAGAAGATATACCTGCAGCTTGAAAAAAACAAAGCCCCGGTAAAATGAACCGGGGCCTGTGAAATAATAAATTGTTACTTTTTATTCAATTAAAATGGTTAAACAATTAAATAATTGTAAAAATACAAGTTTTTAATATTCATCTTCATTAAAAAAGAAGTCATCCTTTGTAGGGTAATCAGGCCATATTTCTTCAATGTTTTCATATGGTTCGCCATCATCTTCTAGTGCCTGCAGGTTTTCAATAACCTCAACGGGAGCACCTGAGCGTATAGCATAATCAATTAATTCATCTTTGGTTGCGGGCCATGGTGCATCTTCTAAATGCGAAGCGAGTTCTAGTGTCCAATACATATGTTTAAGGTTTCTATAAATCTAGTTTTTGCAAAAGTATAATATTTTTAATTTGATTATCAAATTATTTTTAATAAAGTCAAAGTCGTGGTATCCATTCATTTTCAGCTATTTGCTGCTCTTTACAAATTATTCTGGATAAGGTGAACAGATAATCGCTTAATCTGTTTAAATAAATAATCACCTTTTCATCTACAAAACTTTCTGCGCTTAACTGTATCGCTAAACGTTCCGCTCGCCTGCAAACACATCGTGCAATATGGCAAAAAGCAACGGCATTATTACCACCCGGTAAAATGAAATGACGTAAGGGAGGTAATTCGGTATCCATGCGGTCTATTTCATCTTCTAATAAAATTATATCCTGATCATTAATATCAGGTGTTTTCATTTTCGACTTTTCAGGATCAGCGGCTAAACTCGCGCCAATAGTAAACAACCTATCCTGTATCTCTTTCAAAACTGTTTTATCTTGAATAGCAATATCCTGCACACTTATCAACCCAATATGCGAATTCAATTCATCAATAGTGCCATAGCTTTCAATTCTGATATGATGTTTTAATACGCGGGTTCCTCCAATTAATGAGGTAAGCCCTTTATCTCCCGTCTTCGTATAAATCTTCATCAGTATGCAAATAAATACTATTTCTTTATGTTTTTATTGATTGTTGATAATTTATTAATTTATTGAAAAAAAATCAGGTATTTCATTTCCATTATCAATCCCTACATGGTTTTATAAACCCGAATAATAATCATAACCCTGTTCGGCCCAATAATCTGGCGGGCGTGTATTACTAAACGTAATTGATGATATGCGCTTCAGGTTTTTAATGCCATACTTAACCGGAATAATGAGCCTTAAGGGAGCACCATTATCTAAAGGCAATGGTTTATCATTCATTTCATAGGCTAATATGGTTTGGGGGTGTAACGCGCTCGGCATATCCACACCTACATAATAAGCCTTATCTGGTGTAGCAAAGCCAACATACTCCATAGCGGCCTGTTTATCCAATTTATAGTGAGCTATCAAATCGCTAAATTTAACACCGGCCCAATGCTGTATCTGATCCCAGCCTTCCACGCATTTAAAATCGTAAATAATAGCTGTTTTAGGCAAAACCAATAAGTCTTTTAACGTCAGGTTTAACACATCGCCAGAGGCCTTCACAATATCAAGTTTCCAATCCTGAATGTTAAAGGGTCCAGTCATTCCAATATCGCCATTAACCCTTACATTTTTAGCGGCTGTTTCTTTTGGATATATTTTAACTAAATGATTGTTACTGAACATTTTTCTAAAAAACAACTCAGTTTTATTAAGGGCCCGGCGGAGTGGTTTTTTAGCCCCGGCAGTTGCGGTCGTTATTTCTACAGGCTGGTTATTCAACCATCGCCACGAACCAAAAGCCGCTCCCTGTAATACAATAAAGCTGGTAAAGGCAATAAAATTTCGTCTTTTGATCTGCTTATCAATTACCGCATTATCCTGATCAATAGCAGTAGGGTTTTTAACGGGCTCTTCCATCTTCTGTTGCAATATGAGGTGTAATAACAGGTACTTCTTCTACATCAAACCCGGTAATTACCGATCTGAAGTTTCTCCAGCCAGCCAATATTACCTGTACAATATGTATTAAAAAAAACAGGCAGTAGCCTATGGTTAAAGTAAAGTGTAATATGCGGGCAAAATGATAACCACCGCATAAATAACATATCCAGTTAAACTGAACGGGTTTGTATATGGCTAACCCGGTAAACAACGAACCAAAACCCATTACAATAATAGATGTGTAGGCTATGCGTTGGGCCGCGTTATATTTGCCTTGTAATGGGGCCGTTTTCCGGATATGCAAATCGTGTAATAAAACCAACCAAGCCTCTTTAAATGAGTTACGCTGCGGAACCAGATCGCGCCACTCGCCTGATATTAGCGTATAAAGCACATATAAAAATCCGTTAACAGTAAAAAACCACATAAATAAAAAGTGCAATGCCATACCTTCCGAAAGCCTGTGACTGATATTGAAGTAGCTGTAAAAACCGTCGGGAAAAAAATGGAACAGCTCATGCTTGCCTATCGTAACTTTATAAATGTCGTTTGCCCAATAAATGAGCATCCCGGTCCAGATCATGATGAATAGCACCGGGAAGTTTATCCAGTGAAACCACCGCATGGCCAACGAATGCTTTTCTATAATCTTTTTCATTGTTGTTTTTCCGTTGTTTAGATACTATGAAATTAATACTTTTTGTGTAAATATCACCTGATTGAACAAATTTTTATACAAACAAAACAGCGGGTAAATATTGTAGCGATACAGCTAAAAAACTAGCAATATGGTGTAAATATATTTACGCCAAACAAATTATTAAAACAAGCATGGGTTACCTATGTTGATTTAGTATCTGTTAAAGGGTGTAAACAAAAGATTAATGAACACATCAGAACTTAGAAATATTGCTCAACGTTTAATGGCCGGTGATAAGGGGCTGCTGGCTATGGACGAAAGTACGGCTACTTGCAACAAGCGTTTTAAAGATTTGGATATTCCACAAACAGAGGAGTATCGCCGAAAATACCGCGAATTAATAGTAACTACACCCCGGTTGGAAGAATGCATTAGCGGCGCAATTTTATATGATGAAACCATTAAACAAAGTACAGCTAATGAGATTTTATTTACAGACATCCTGATAAAAAAAGGCATTATCCCGGGTATTAAAGTAGATGGGGGAGCAGTGCCAATGCCCGCTTTTCCAGGCGAAAAAGTAACAGAAGGTTTAGACGGCTTGCGTAACCGCTTATCTGCCTATTACGATATGGGTGCGCGGTTTGCCAAATGGCGCGCCGTAATAGCCATTGATAACGGTATCCCTACAGAAACCTGTATTAAGGTAAATGCCGGCATAATGGCCCGCTATGCGGCATTGTGCCAGGAAGCCGGACTGGTACCCATTGTTGAACCCGAGGTACTGATGGATGGCGATCATACCCTCCAAAGCTGTGCCGAAGTAACTCAACAAGTTTTACACCTCGTATTTAATGAGTTATATGAACAACGTGTTTACCTTGCGGGAATGATACTGAAGCCCAACATGGTTTTACCCGGCCTTAACTGCCCTTTACAGGCTAACGCCGATGATATAGCAACGGCAACAATTGAATGTTTTTTAAACTGTGTACCTGCCGCTGTGCCTGGCATAGCTTTTTTATCAGGCGGGCAGCCATACGCGCTGGCATCCGAGCGGTTAAATACCATGCATACCCGGTTTGATGATGTTTTGCCCTGGGTATTAACCTTCTCTTTCTCACGTGCTTTGCAACAACCCGCCCTCGAAATATGGAAAGGCGATGATAAAAACATATTAGCCGCCCAGCAGGCACTGTATCATAGGGCGGCATGTAATAACGCAGCGCGCCGCGGAGCGTATTCGCCGGATATGGAAACGCAGCAATAACCAACTTGTAATACACTTAAACCATAAATTGATAAAGATCACTTTTCTGTCTGACTTATCTCATAAATAAGCCTAGCCGGTATCCCTATTTTTGTAGTACTAAAATTATTTGGGATGAAAGCGGTTGCCTACAGTATAAAACCTTTTGAGAAAGAGTATTTGGCAAAAGCCAATCAAAAGAAACACGACATTACTTTAATATCAAACGCGTTAAGTATCGATACCGCCATTTATGCAAAAGGGAAAGACGCCGTTATTGTATTTACAAATGATGACGTATCTGCACCCGTAATTGACAGACTAGCGGAATTAGGGATCAGGTATATTACAACCCGCTCTGCCGGTACCGACCATATTGATAAAAATGCTGCCTTAAAGCATGACATTAAATTATCAAACGTTCCTTCTTACTCGCCTCAGGCTATAGCCGAGCATACTATTGCGCTGGCTTTTGCGCTAAACAGGCAAATAGTTAAAGCCAATCAGCATAGTCATCTTTTTGATTTTAGGAATGACGAATTGATAGGATTTAATTTTTTTGACAAAACTGTTGGGCTTATCGGACTTGGAAATACCGGAAATGCTGTTGCTAAGATATTCAATGGCATAGGATGTAACGTTATAGGGTACGACCCAAACTTTCCGAAGGACGCGCCCTATATAAAATCTGTAACTTTAGATGTTTTGCTCGCATCTGCTGATGTTATATCATTGCATCTGCCGCTTATACCAGCTACCCGGTATTTGATCAATAAAGATACGCTGCAACAAATGAAAGACGGCGTAATGCTGATCAACACCTCCCGTGGTGCATTAATTAACACAACAGATGTATTAACCGCTTTAGAAAGGGGTAAAATAGGTTACCTGGGCCTTGATGTATACGAATACGAGAAAGGACTGTTTTTTGAAGATCACGAAAACGACCAGGTGAAAGATCAATTGTTGCAAAAATTATTACAACATAAAAACGTCCTCATTACGCCACATCAGGCTTATTTAACCAAAGAAGCTTTGCAAGAGATTGCTAATCAAACCATAATAAATCTGGATTTATGGCAATTGGAAAAATATGTTCAAGTAACAAGTTGCTAGTATCAAGTATTTTGATCGGGACATGGGTAAATGTGGGTGTTTTTAATTTGTATCAAGTGTGTTTTTTGTCTTGCGACTTGATACTAGCTACTTGATACTAAAAACGAACATGGGTAAATGTGGGTGTTTTTAATTAGTATCAAGTAGTTAGTATCAAGTATTTTTTGAAAATGAACATGGGTAAAAGTGGGTATTGTAATTAGTATCAAGTATCAAGTATTTTTTGAAAACGAACATAGGTAAATGTGGGTGTTTTTAATTAGTATCAGGTATCGTTTCAAAAACCTGACATGGGTAAAAATGGGTGTTTAGCTAGTATAAAGCCTTCAATATCGGTTTTTCAAAGTCTAGCTACTTGATACTAAAATCCGGCATTGCATATTTAAATACAATATAGTGAAAAAAAGTAACTTCTAATAATATAATTAGTATCGAAATAATGGGTATGGGTGGTTTTTAACGAGGTGTTAATTTAAATCAATACTTTAGCTGTTATGAAGACCATAAACATCACGCTGCTTTTTGTTATATCTGTATTGTTTTTTGTTTCGTGTAAAAAAGATAGCCCTGTTACCGATAATGGGCAAACAACCATAACATCAACTTACTATTTTAAAGGAGCCTTAAACGGACAGGCAGTAACTTGGCAGGCGGAAATAGATGGATCCCCGGGTTTCTATGTCGGATACTCGTCTGTTCTTTCGCGGTATCAGGGTGATGTAAGCGGCGGCCTAACAGGTTTATTATCAGCTAAAGGTGTACTTAAACCACAATTAGGTATAGAGTTCCGCACTTTCATGATCAACAATTCCCAAGATATAACAGCATACTTTAATGGTTATGTAAATACCGGCGCATGGGCTTATGCGGTAAATAATAATTATACGCCAGGAACAAAAGCATTAGCCATATATTATACAGATAAAGCAGGTAAATCATACTCCAGCATAGGTTCGCAAACGGGTAGCAGCTCAAATGTTATGGCGGTAACACGTGTACCGCCACGACCCGGCAGTAATGAAAGTTTAAAAATAAAACTGACATTTAACTGCACCTTGTACCCGGCAGATGGAACTGGCAGCAACTTACCGTTAACCAACGCAGAAGCGACTGTATTGGTGACAGATGATTTATATTAGAAGCTATTAGTGCAACCAGATCGATATCGATAAAGCCACGAAGTCACATAAGCGTACACAATAAAAGTTATTATAAAAGAAATTACGATCAGTAGGCCCTTCACTATTTTTTTTGTTTGAGTTTCATTTTGCCAATGTTGATCAAACTCGCTATATCTTCTTGGGTATTTTAAATAGTTAAAAAAGAATGAGCCAGAAACAATAAAAACAATCAACCAGGTAATTTTACTTAAAATCCTTGCTATTGCAATTTTTCCAAGAAACAAAGGAAGACATCCCTCAATCATCGATAAAACAATCAACGATTGCATTAAGCTTATTATAGAAATCGCCCTTACTCCCTTATCCGTTGGGTATTTAAGAAAAAACTTTGCCACCCTGTAATAAAAATAATCGAAATAAAATTTCATTTGTGTACCAGTTAGTATAACCGCATTGCTAATGCGTAATTCAGTATTTTAAAATACGCCGGTTCCAATCTCCGATACTTTTGCCTGTTATAATCTTAAACGATATCGACTAAACCGGGTACAATATCCACCATCCTCGTGATTAGGTTTCCTATTCTTAATAGAGAATCTTCCTAAGAAGTAAAACGCCTATACCCAATGCAAAAAGTGGCACAAGTAAAAATATAGCAGATAATATACAGATTTTCAACGGGCTATAGGTGTACTTTTCCGCCAGTTTTAATATCACAAAATTATATTTTTCATTACGGTATCTTAGATTCAAAAAAACAATTACTAACAAAAAGCAAAGTGCAATAGTGAAACGTGGGATATCTAACAATGTATTATGCTATTGAACAATTAAATGAATTATAAAACCAGTACAAATTAGCCCAATAGTAAATTGAAAAAGTATGAAAATTGCAATAGACAATTTATAAACTTCAGATTATTAAGTTCGAGCTTGATCCCAAAAAATAGAATACAAGTGTATATGAGGCACGTAAAATACCTTAAGTTTTTCTTGTTTTTTATCGAAAATGTTTGGTGCCGAATGACCCAATGGTGATAATTATTTATATGCAGCAAGGGGTAGGTATAATAGATTTTCGGTAGCAGTAAATAATTAATTAAGCTAAACACTCCAATAAAAAAGAGGCACCAAATAAATATCAGCCATTTGCTATATCCATAGTTCCACCAATATTTACTAAAGAAACTGAAAAAACCACCCTGAAAATTATGATAGTCAATATCAACTAATTTATAGTTTTCAGTCTCCCCATTTTTTGCATACTTATCTAATAGCCCCACATAGACGGCGCTTTTTTTATTTACATTCACGGAATCTTTAAAAAATAATTGAAATAGCGAATAATCAATAGCCACTTTTTTTATGTCTAAATCAGTGAGATTTATTTTAGTTTTCGGGAATGATAGAGTATCGAAAAAAGGAGAAAATATAAATGAAAAGAAATGATTTCTAACCCACCATTGTTTTTGAGCGACTAATTGAATATTTTCCCGCTGTAAGTATAAAGTATCAACAAGATTATCAGAAGAAACGTCTATGCTATCAATGGCTGTTTGATAAAAGGTCACCGTTTTGATTTCTGTTTTACCAAAATCAAGATGTGATATATCCAATTTCCCTTTAATCGTATCTTGGTTGAACTCGGCAGATAAGAAAAGAGGGCTTGGCCTATCATGAGGTTGTGGTTTGAAAACAATATTGCTTAGGTTAACGCCCGATGCAAAATAAGAACCATTAAAAACAACATTTCCACCATGAAACCTATTTCGTATAAAAGATACAGGTGCGTTAAATTGGCAGGAGCTGATAGAAAGATCATTATAAATATCATTGTTTACGAAAGCAACTTCTTTAATAAAGCTTATTTGCCCAATTTCAAATCCATAATATTCAGTTGTTGAATCATTTACATCCGAATATGCTAGTTTACATGTATTAAAACTGATGTTGCAATTTATTTTAGCCAGTTTGAATTGACTATTGTTTATAAAAGTATCGCCATAAAAAGCTACGTTTTTTTTAGAGGAAATTGTCTGAAATGTGTCGACATCCAAATCAGGTAAATGACTTTGTCTGGAAATGCTATTTTCTATTATATAATAAGGATGAGGGTCGGCGTCAGGAAAATCCTCAAGCCGAAGTGATGATTGGTCGATTTTTATATCTGGATTATATACTGATAGAAGTCCCTGGCTCTTTGCCAGTGAGTCATGCTTTTTTTTCTGCTCAACTGCGGCATAATAAAAGTGTGTTTTCAAAGAAAACCATAAGCAATATATTAAAAACCCAGAGGTAAATAGTGCTATTACTATAAGAGGTTTTTTAAAACGTTTTAATCCCATTTATACAATTCAAGAGAATTATGTAAAGATAATAATTTCAAAAGTAATTAAATTTTGATAAGCAGATAACTCTCACTATAGCGCATGTCGCATGCGTCTTGTCATAAACAACAAATCCCGATATCATCATATCTGGCTTTGTGTCGATTCATTTTAGATGTACTCAGAGCGGGAATCGAACCCGCACTCCGTTTACGGGA
>JANXTT010000058.1 GCA_025352225.1 Mucilaginibacter sp.
TTTTTAACATTTTCATTTTTATAACCAATGGTACGTGCAGCTAAAGATTTAAAGGGCAGTATGCGTTTGTTTTTTTGAACAATGATCAATCCGCCCTTGTATTTCCCCATATTAAAAATTGGGAACTTGCGAATTTGTTTCAACTGCTGATACGTTACATTGCGACGAACCAATTGATACCGGGAGCTGTCTTTGCGGGCATCTCTAAATATCCTCGAATATTCTCCCTGGCTTTTATCACCAAAGTATTGTGACATTTTGAGTGCAAGCGAATCAACATGTTCGTAAAATACATGCTCATCAGCAATGCCGCCAGCCAGCATATCCATATGCAACTCATATTCCGGAACCGATGTAGCAAGTAAACTACCATCAGACGAGAAGATATTGCCCCTTGCTGCATCAATATTTACATACCGGGTAGATAAGCTATCAGCCATGCTTTTCCACTTTTTACCCTGCACAAACTGCACCCGGCATAACTGCATTACTACAGCCAAAGCAAAGAGCATAATGAGCCCAAATGCCAGGTATACGCGTAGTAATATGTTAGTCCTGATACTCATTTGCTCGCATCGGTTATTGTTAGTTTTTGTGGAGGCTCAATTGATACCTTAACGCCCAGTGTGTCTACCTTTTTTGCAACTTCGGTTAATGTACTTTTATAAGCTAATTCGGCTTTACTGGTTTTAAAATCAACTCCAAGTTCATACACCTCTTTGTTCAGTTTGTAAATTGAGCGTATATTTTTTTCGGACAGGTGCTTGTTAGCGATATAAACCATCCCTAAAAAGGCTAAATACAATACAAAAGGCAATGCCCTGGTTGCCGAATCTGTAGAAACAAATTCTTTACTAAAGAGATGTGTAAAGAAATTTTCGGGCGATACCTTTACTGGTTTTTCCTCCACGATCAATTCTTTTTCAATATCTTCTTCTTCCAGAATTTCTGTCCTTAGGCGATTGGTCATTTTTTTACAGCTATTCTAAGTTTTGCACTCCGTGCCCGGTTATTTGTTGCTATCTCTTGTTCCGATGCTGTGATCGCTTTTCTAACCACCGCATCATACGGCCTATCATCGTTGCCGTATATGTCTTTTTCCAGTTCGCCGCTAAATTTACCTTTAGCAATAAAGTTTTTCACCAGTCTGTCTTCGAGCGAATGGTACGACATCACAACCAACCTGCCACCTTTAGCCAATACCTCTACCGATTGCTTTAAAAAATCCTGTAAAGCATCTAGTTCCTGGTTTACTTCGATACGCAAAGCCTGGAAAACCTGTGCCAGGTACTTGTTTTCTTTTCCACGTGGAATAAGGGTGGAGATAACACCCTTTAAATCGGCAACTGTATTAATAGAGGCGTTTAAACGTGCCGTTACAATGGTTTTAGCTAATGTTTTAGCATTTTGAATTTCGCCATACATGCCAAAAATACGATGCAGGTCGGCCTCGCTATAGGTATTCACTACATCCTTTGCAGTTTTTGTTGATGCCTGATCCATGCGCATATCCAACTCGGCCTCAAACCGGGTAGAGAAGCCACGTTCCGCCTTGTCAAACTGATGGGATGAAACACCCAGATCGGCAAGTATGCCATCTGCCGGAATTACCCCATGTAACTTGGCGAAGTTTTTTAGGTACCTGAAATTCTGATCAATAAATAAAAAACGATCGTCAACCAACACATTTTGATGGGCATCAATATCCTGATCAAAAGCAACCAGCTTTCCGTTATCGTCTAAGTGTTTTAGTATTTCGCGGGAGTGGCCGCCACCTCCAAAAGTAACGTCTATATAAGTACCGTCCGGGCGGATATTTAAACCGTCAATACATTCGGCAAGCATAACGGGGTTATGGTAGTTGCTCATTGCTCCCCCTTCCTAATCCGCCCATTACTTCTTCTGCCAGGTTAGCGAAATTTTCAGGTTCATTATCCATTTGCGAATCGTAGGCGTCTTTGGCCCAAATTTCTATTTTATTGAACTGGCATGATAATACCACATCGGCAGTAATACCCGCGTATTCTAATAAAGCTTTTGGTAATAAAATCCGGTTGGCGGCATCAAGCGACAGCTCAGAAGCACCGCGAGTGAAATATCTTATAAATTCGCGGGTCTTTTTTTCGTACTGGTTAAGCTTACTCAAGTCTTCAACTATTTTATCCCACTCTTTACGGGTGTAAACTACGAGGTGCTTTTCAAATCCACGATTGATCACAAGACCCTCTCTCTCAGCTTCTGGAAGCTGTTTTTTGAGGCCAACTGGGATCATCATTCTCCCCTTGGTATCCAGTTTACAATCAAATTCACCTAAAAAGTGGGACATATATATACTTATCACATTTTTGCTATGTAAAAGTAAATACTATTTCCACTTTTTACCACTTTTTACCACTAAAAGTTTTCAACAATACATATAATGTGTATTTACCCCACTTTGAACTTTATTTATAAAATTTTTAAGTAATACGTTGATATGCGTATTAACCAATAAATGAATAATCGGTTACATCATTTACTCTCGGGCTTAGGAAAAATTCAATATAATAAGTTTGGAATTTCTATATTAGATAATAATTATCCTGAATGTAATTGACATAACATATTACCGATGAGTCAAAATGAACCTGAGCGGCTAAAAGCTGTTAACCGTTATTTAAATCTGGAAATAAGCAAAAAAAACGAGCTGCAGGATATTGTCAATACTGCTGCAGAAATATGCGAAACATCTACCGCGTTAATTTCATTAGTAGATGATAATACACAATATATTAAATTTAAAATAGGATTTGATCTGGAAACCATACCCAGGAGTGAATCTTTTTGCACCTATGCAATAGAACAATACGATACTATGGTAGTGCATGACGCACTTATTGATGAGCGTTTTATGGATAATTCTCTAGTAACTGGCAGCCCCAATATCCGGTTTTACGCAGGCACGCCATTAACTACGTTAGATGGGTATAATTTAGGAATTTTATGTGTAATTGATCAGGATCCTAAGCATCTTAACCAAAACCAGCAGCAAATGCTTAGAATACTTTCTAAACAAGTAATTAACCTTTTGGAGTTTGATGCCAGTCTTAATATAATGAAAGAACAATTTACCAAAGCTAAGACCTCAGAAATAAAGTTGCGTTCTTTTTTTGAAAGCAGTATTTCATGCCATATGCTTATTGGAAAAAACTTTGAACTATTGGATTTCAATCAATCACTTGCCCTTTTTGTAGAAAGGATATATCATAAAAAAATAGAAATTGGCATGAAGGTTACTGATATTATTGATCCATTTTATATGGAGGGTTTTATTAATAACTACAACAAAGCCTTAAATGGATCTCGTGTCCATACGGAACGGAAAATTAAAAACGAGGATGAATGGTGGTATATTATTTATGATCCGGCAGTTGACTCGGACGGCGAAATTATAGGGGTTTCATATAACGCCATAGATGTTTCCAAAAGAGTAGAACAAGAACAAAAGATTATAGAGCAAAACGAGTTGCTGAGAAAAATTGCCGAGATACAATCACATGAGTTACGAAGGCCCGTAGCTTCTATATTGGGCCTTATGAATATTTTTAGAGTTGCCAACTATGTGCCCACTAAAGATGAATTAATAATGCTTGAAAAGGCAGTAAATGAGTTGGATCAAAAAATAAGGCTTATTATTGATTATACCAATTAACAACTATTTACGTTTGTTTTTACAGATAAATTGAGTAGGTGTAAGCTTATAAAACTCACTAAAGGAAGTAGAAAAGTATGCAACCGAGCTAAAACCCACTTCGTAAGCGATCTCAGAAACATTTTTATTAGTGCTGATAAGCATGCTGGCGGCCTTTTTTAATCTTATCACCCTAACAAATTCTTTAACAGAATAACCGGTAAGTATTTTTATTTTACGATATAACTGGGCTCTGCTCATACCTATTGCTTTTGCAAAATCTATAGCCTCAAATGCAGGGGTAGATAAATTATCTTCGATGATGTTATATGCTTTTTGCAGAAAGTTATCAGTTTGGCAAGGCTTATGCTCTATGTTTGAAGGTTGAAACGCGCCATGCAAATAGTGGTGTAGCATTGATCGCCTTGACCTTAACAGGTTGTCTACCTTTGCTTTTAAAATGGCCAGACGAAATGGTTTAATAATATAATCATCGGCTCCGCTGTTTAAACCTTCTAATATCAGTTGCTCAGTATCTTCAACTGTTACCAATAAAATAGGGATGTGTTTAGTTCGCTCATCGTTTTTTAATTTCCTGCAAAGCGTGATGCCATCCATCATCGGCATTACTACATCACTGATGATCACATCTGGTATTTCCATAATAGCTTTTTCAAAGCCAATAGCTCCATTGTCAGTGTCGGTTATACGATAGGTATCTTCAAATTCTTCTCTTATAACTGTACGCATATCATAGTTATCATCAATTATATGCATTAATGGTTTTGATAACTCATTTGGTAAAATCGGCAACCCTCTCTCGGTCGAGCGGATCGATAAATTTATTTCAACTGGCATAATTGGTTAAAGCAACAGGATGCGCTTATATTGTAAATATAGAAAATGTTTAATTAATAGTCACTAGTTACTAAAAAGCATTGTTCGGCTTGTGAAATAATCATTGTTATAAATTTAGTTAACCGTTTGTTTGTAAACATCTGTAAACAAATATATTATAATATATGTATGCCTGGCAATTGGCAATTTATGGGGGCAACATTATAGAAACAAGGCTCAATTGGCTTAATTAAAAATTAAATAAACTTAATAATTGAGCAATTAGTGTAAATATTTGAGCAATTAGTATAAATATTTTTCTGCAATTGCTTATAGATTTGAACACCAAATAAAACCTAAAAATCTATGAAAAAAGTACTGATCTGTTCTATGCTGATCGCCGCGTTGGCGTCGTGCAAAAAAGAAGCTGCTGTTCCGGCTTCTCAATCACCAAGTTCTGAAGTGAAAGCGTCATGGTCATCAAGTGACAAATGGGGCTCATGGTCAAACGGCGGATATTCCATCAATAATGATGTATGGGGTAGCGGTGCCGGACCCGAATCTATCTGGGCTAACTCTTACAGTAACTGGGGGGTATGGTCAAACCAACCTAATACAGGTGGCGTAAAATCTTATCCGCATGCTAATAAACCAGTTGGCAGGTCACTTAACTCTATTAATACACTTACAAGTAGCTTTAATGTTTCTACACCAAATGGTGGGTCATGGGAAGCAACTTACGATATCTGGGATAGTGGTTATAAAAACGAAACCATGCTTTGGTTTAACTATACCGGTGCTGTTGGCCCAATTTCTGATACTTATAACAGCAATGGCGCTGTACCTAAATTTACCAATGTAAATGTTGGCGGCCATACCTGGAATGTGTATAAAGGATGGAATGGTGGTAACAATGTATACACATTTATACGTACATCAAAAACAAACTCAGCTTGGGTAGATGTTAAAGCTATTCAACAATGGATAGAAGGTAAAGGATGGTTTGGTAATATTACTCAAGGCGATGTGCAATTTGGTTTTGAGATCACTTCATCAAATGGTGGTATGAACTTTACTACAAACAATTTCTCTGTTACTTATAACTAAAAACTTCTCACCAATTATAAACCAACATGCCGGGATGCTTAAGAGCGTTCCGGCATTTTTTATAAGAAAATCAGACTAATCAATACCGGAGCCGTTTTCTGGCTTAATCCCAATAGCACATGCTCAATTCAAGTTGCTAGCATAGAATAATAATAATTCAATTACTACCCGATAAAAATCATTAAAAAAATTTCGTTGTTTTTGGGGCAACTGGGCAAGTTTGTTTAAGTTTGAACTTCTAGTATATTAATGCAAATTTAAGATATCGGCTATTGCGATTAAAAATGACAGATAGTTATGTTGTTATGGAAGATCATACCTTTGTAATACCTGTTTATATGGAGTCGCCATACCTGGAAGCATGCATCCAGAGTCTTTGTAGTCAAACTGTTAAAAGTAAAATTATAATTACTACGTCAACACCATCAATGTTTTCACGAAATATTGCCGCTGCATATAACCTACCCTACTTAGTTAATCAAACTGATGCGACAGACGTAACAAGCAACTGGAATTTTGCATTATCAAAATCGGATACAAAACTGGTAACCATTGCACATCAAGATGATATCTATGAAAAAAATTATGCAGAAGTTGTAATAAAACAGGTTAGTAATTACAACAAAAAAGATTTGTTGATTGCCTTTACAAATTATACCGACATGATTGATGGTAAGCTCCGTGGTTTTTCATTAAACGCCCTTGTAAAGAATATTTTATTGCTGCCTTTCTTTTTTACGAAAAAGATAAGAAGTATTTTTTTTAAAAAGTTAATCCTGGTTTTTGGTAACCCTATTTGCTGCCCAACGGTAACATTTAATATGGAAATGCTAAAGACTTTTAAATTTAATAGAGAATATAGATGTGTACTTGATTGGTATGCATGGTATGAGCTAGCTCAAAAACCTGGGGCCTTTTTATATGTAAATGATAAGTTGATAAAACGCCGTCTGCATTTAGATTCGGGTACGGCGCACCTGATAAACAATGGTGAAAAAAGACAAGATGAACTGCGGGTATTTGAATTGATATGGGGTAAAAGATTTGCTAAGATCATATCCAGCATATATACTTTGGGCTATAAAGACAATTTATTATGAACAGACTCATCACGCAACAAATACCTGACTTTGTGTTATACTTAGCGAATAAAATTTCGCCATAAATTGCATTCAATATTTTACTTTTTGGGTAACTGGCTTTTGGCCCAGGCTAAATTGCCTTTAGCCAATTTATGGTCAGGGTCTATTTTTAATGCCGCTGTGCAAGCTTCGAAACCTTTATCCCATTGTTTTAGCATGTTATAAGCGGCTCCCATATTGCTATAAGCATCGGCATAATCGGGCTTAAGCTTTATGGCTTGCTTACATGCTTCAATGCATTTATCATAGTTTTGCTGGTTATAATAGGTTAAACTTAAATTCAGGTAATCTGCAGCGGTGCGGGCTGAAGGCTTTTTAACCTGTTGGTTGGATAATTCAATAACCTGCACATGTTTCTTTCCGGCTTCTAAATACTTTTGGGCTTCTAAATCATTCGGCGTAATAGCCAGTGTTTGACTGGCAGTTTGTTGTAATTTATCCCATAGCCCCTGCTCGTTATACACACTCATTAAAATGTTTAATGCCATTAATGAATACGGATTAATTTGCAAAGCTTTTTCGGCCATTAATCTGGCTTCGGTAACGCGGTTAACTTGTTTTAAATAACGCGCGTAAAACACATACGAATCAAAGGTGTTTGGGCTGTATACTATGGCCTTTTTGAAATTTTCATCAGCTTCCTGTGGTTTATTGGTTGCGCCTTTTAATATCCCTATATTGATATATAAAGTATAGTAATATGGAAGAGATGCCGATGCCTTTTGAAAATACGTATCCGCAGCAGCGTAATTACCTTTCCCCATTTGTGTTAATCCATAATTCATTAGGCCACGACCATTTAATGGGCTTTTTATCGTAACGTCTAACCACAGGGATTCCTCATCTTTCCAAATCTTATTTCTTTGATAAACACCGTACACATTTAATGCTAAAACTGTTAATATACCGGCAACAATTAAAATTTGGTATTTGTTGTTTGCCGTAATTTGCTTTTCTATTTTGATTAGCCATAAACCCAGGTAGGTAACTACGCTTAATGACAGTCCGATAAACGGGAAAAACATTCGATGATCATTAGTAATCTCGGCAAAAGGAGCAATTGATGTGGGTAACAATGCTGCCGAAAACCATATCAGTCCAAAAGCAATAGGTTTCGTTTCGTTTTTGGCCGACGTTTTAAAAATGGCAACTACCAGCAAGGTTACAAATATGAGCCCTATAATAATCCGTTCGTCAAATATATTTTGAATAACTGTCCAGTCGGTATCCGCGCTTAAATTCATCGGCAAAAAGAAAGCGATAAAGTAATGCACCCAAACATATGATTGTGTGAGTATATAGTAACCTATCGGGTTTGTGATGCCAGGTGTAGCAATTGCTCTTGATAATGTGTAAACCTGCGTTGCCATTACAACAATTAAAAGCGGTAAAACTTTTAAAATAGTATTTAGAATAATCTTAAAATTTTTTGCTTTAAAGATACTTATGATGGAAAGTTTATGCTCAAATAAAATGATATAAAAGAATAGAATGATTATAAGCACTAAAACGGTTTCCTTAGCGAAAACACCAATTACAGCAGGAATAGCATATAGAAACCATTTTCGCTTGTGCGGAAATACCACATATATTAAAAAGGAACTAACTATAAAAAAAGTTGACAATACATCGGACCGTGAAATGATGTAGTTAATGGTTTCGGCATTTGCTGTATGTAACGCAAACCAGGCTACCGCAATAAGTGCTATATAACTTACCCAGGGATGTTGAAATGCTTGGTTTAGTAAGTTTTTATATATAAAAAATAAAAGCACACAGAGCAGTACATACCATATAAATGTATCTAAATGAAAATAAAAGGGATTTAATCCGTTTCCAAGCCAATAATCAACTGCTAAAGTTGTAGAAACAATTGGCCTTAGCCCCCAATGTAACTTATCCGTACTAAACATTTTGGGATCGGAAAAAAATGCAGGAATGTTCTTAATGTTTCTGATATGAACATTATCCACAATGGTATGCGAATCATCAAAATGGAAGCCGTTGTTAAAATGATTGGCATATGTGGCGATTAATACAACAAATAGCACTAATCCTAAAATTATTATGTTTTTATTTTGCTTGGTCATTATATACTCTTAAAGATCTTTTTTTCTGATTTGCGAAAGTTGTTCCGCAATTACTGCAAAAAACAACGAAATCACACCAAACATGATTGAAAGCATTGCTCCAACAGAAATTCCATTTCCCCGAAGAAAGATCGGGATATCCCACAATATCCCCAATATAATGGCAGTTAAGGCAATTGGCATGAATATACGGATAGGATTAAAAAGAATGATAATATTAAAAACCTCATAAATAGTATGGAAAGCGGTTTTCATTGTTACAGAACTTTGTCCCATTTTCCTTTCCTTAATATTAATTGGCGACTCGATAACTCTGTGGAATTTATTGATAAATGTTAAACAAATTACATCACTATAAGCCATACTATTAGGGCATATTTTACAATATCGCTTCCCTAAGTCGGTTCTGTAAAGTTTCATCCCCGAATTGATATCGTATATAGGCAATGGCATTAGCCTTCTGATAGTAAAACGGATCAACGTTTTGCCTGCAGAACGGAGCAAACTGGCAGATTTTAATCCTCTGCGGCTTCCAACTACCATATCTGCATCATTCTGTTGTGCTTTAATGAGTAAATCTTTAATATTATCAACCAAATGCTGTCCGTCGCAATCCATAGTAACAAGGTATTCAGTTTCACAAGATGCGATCCCGCTTTTTATAGCACCGCCATAACCATGATTTAATTTATGGTGTATCACCGAGAAACATTCCTTCGGGATAAACTGATTTAATAACTCTTTACTATTATCGGTACTTCCATCATTAACTATAATAAGATTGTAATTTTCTTGCTCACAGAAGTTTATAATCTCTGGAATCACTAAAGGAATATTCTTCGCTTCGTTATAAGCAGGAATGATAATAGAAAGTGATTTTTGAAGCATATTGTATTTTTGTCAATATATAGTTTGAAGTTAAATAGAATAATGACGCGGATTTAATAAGGAGATGGAATGTGTTTTATGAGGCAAATTAAATAATATTTTTGTATGTTTCATAATACCGAACAAATAATGCGTGTAGTTTAAGTAATTGTGCACGTTTATCGTGATTTGCTCTTGTATTATCTATCCAGCGAATTAAAAATAAGGCTAATTAAATGCAGTTAATTATTTTTTTAAATGATAATCGTGTAGTTTTACGCTGAGCACCGTTAATAAAAGGCGCTGTTTCAGAGTTATATCAACGCATTTTTTTTATATGAAAGTTATGTTTAAAAAAGCTACGCTTAATCCCGAATATTCTTTCAATGTCCATAAAGATATTTGACAGCAGATATTAAGTGCCTGGCATTACCATCCTGAATGCGAGTTATTGGTTATTAAAAGAAGCTCTAGCACATGTTTGATAGGCGACATAAATAAAATCAGGAAGATCTTAAATCCAGGTTATAAGTTGGATTTTTCTGTGAACATCACTTATAAACCAAGTTTTATATCCCAAAAAACCATAAAATTGGTGAAAGTTTAATGGTATAAGCAGAAATAAATAATAAGGTTCGAAGCCTGGAACTGAAGTGGTTCAACTAATAACCAGCAGTTAGTTGACGATAATTGTTAGGCCGGTGAAAGATTGAAAGCGTTTAAACGTATTGCATAATTACCCGTACAGAAGTAAATCATTAGTTTTGATAGCTCCGCAAAAGATCTTGTTTTTATAATTAACAGTTAAAGTATGTTACAGAAGCCGGTAAGTTCGAAATGTGGATCAAAAAAATGCAGCTGATGGAATAGAAAGTAGTTTTGGGACTTAATAAATTATGGTGCTCTTATACCACATGGGACTAAAATAGTATTTTAAAGTCTCTATGTGATTTTTTAATTGATTAATCTTTAAATCCCATTTCTTTATAAGCAGGAAAGTATTCGGTTCTTTCTTCTGGATATATAATTGTTTTCTCTACTATTTTCTTACCTAAGTGAGTTATATATACTTGTTCGCTTGTTTGTCCATCTATAAATTTCTCTTGGTCTAAATAATCATATACTTCTTTAAATATTCCATTTTTAATACTCTTTGTACTTGCAATATGCATTAAATTACATGCTTCTTCCGTTGAAGCATTAACTTCTTTATATAAAGAATATAAGACTATAAATCTATTATATTGTCTTTCTTCTATTTTTGTTTTCATTCTTGTTTTCCTTTAGTTTTTGTTCTTTTACTGCACCTTTATCATTTTTTAGAAATACTTTTATAGCATCTTCAAATGGAGCATTTATTTTTAATCTCTCATCAAATTTACCTGTAGAAGTTTTATTTTTCTTTGTCATTAGAACAAAGATAGTAATCTTAGAATTAAGCAACTAATGCTTTATAGGTTATTCTACCATTTGTAAACTTACTAACTGCATCTATAAACCTTGCTCCATCTTTTAGTCTTTTAGTATTATATCTATAAACAAATTCATTAACATAAAGCTGTAAGTGTTTGCGGGTTACTTTACGATGGGTACCAATGATTGCTGTTTTAAATATAGACCATCCTCCTTCAAGTGCATTAGATGTATAACCGGCTTCATTAACATATTGCTTTGCTGCATGGTCAACTATATAATGATGATATTTGTTGTTCAAACCTCTATATGCAAACCATTCATCTGATACTACAATACTATTAGCTTTAACATTCGCTCTGATAATAGGCTGTAAACTTTCTGTTTTGGTATCTGCTATGACTTTACATCTTATAATAGCTTCTCTAAGTATAATTTTCTCTTTTACTATTCTGTCTTTGATTATTTTATGCGGTCTTTCAATAAATTCGTTAACTTCTTGTTGAAGCATTCCCATTACTGGTGTCTTATCTTTAAAGCTTCTACCTTGGGATTGTTTTACTTTCTTATCTCTGTGCCTGTTTTTGTTTTTACCACCTACAAAAGTTTCATCTAATTGAATTGTTCCATCTAACATTTGAGGAGCATTATTGGCAAACATATTTCTAATACGTTGTAGTAAAAACCATGCTGTTCTACCTGTTATTTTTAAATGTCTACTTAATTCTGCTGCTGATATTCCGTTCTTAGAAGATGATGAAAAGTAAATAGCCATTATCCAATATCGCAATGGTAGCTTAGTGTTTTCCATTACTGTACCTGTAGTAATTGTAAATTTTTTCTTGCAATTTTTATCAGCACATTTATATCCTCTATTAGTAATATAGACTTTACTACAACTGCAATAAGGACATTCTATGGTATTATTCCATCGCTGTTGAATTAAAAATGCTTTACAATTTTCATTACTTCTAAAGTAATCTGAAACAGCTATTAAACTATCTAAGTTATTATCCATCTTATTGATTATCAATACTATAAATATAACTCTTTAATTTTTAATTACCAAGTTTATATCTCTATATTTGCTATAAACTCATTAATGAAATATGGTAAAATAAGGAAACCAAAATCATATATAACTAATTCAGACTATTAGTTATACTTCTTCTTGACTTGAAATCTCCAAAATCTAAAGTAAGAAAGAGAAGTATAATAAAAGTAGCACGTATAGCGTGGACTTTTGTATGCATTCTTTTTTTACAGGCTTTGGAGAGCCTCAAGTCGAAGAATAGCTGTTACATCTGTTCACGCTTATTTTTTGACTTTAAATCTCCAACAATGTTAGAACTTATTCTTACTCTTATTACCGGGTGGTTAGCTTTTATAACAGCTAATCCTAATTCCAATTCATTTGGTTCTTTTGTTTTTTTCTTCCTTCTATGGATTATCTATTTTATTGTCGGTAGATTTATAATAGGTAGTGTTATTGCTTTATTATTTGATAGAAACGGATAATATGAAAATACTATTTTTATTTTTATCGCTTAATCTTGTTAAACCTGATAGTGTTTATTTATGTTTAGGTCCTAAATCTCATTCATATCATACTATTACCTATTGCAAAGGATTGAAACATTGTAGTACCAAATTAATTAAAGTATCGCTATTTGATGCTATCAGTCAATACCACAGAACTTCTTGTGGTTATTGTAAACACTAATTTTTTATTAACCTTTAAACTTTTAATAATCATGCCAATTAATCCTAACGACGATTTTGACTTTAACCGTATTTGTAAAATTATTACAGATAAGGTACTTTTATTACAATCTGAATATCCACATATAAATGTCACTTCCCTCTGGAAATTCCGGCTTTTGGCTGATAATAGAAAAGCATTCTTTGTAGCAGATGAATGTATAGACCCTATACTAAGAAATAAAATATTAGCTATTATTGAAGAAGCTACCGCTTCTTAGGAATTCCAGTTATTATTGCTTTATCTACATTCGCCTCTGCCCAAAAGTTCATGTGTTCTATAAGGTGTTTTGTAGTAGCTCTAAAGGCATCCCTTTCCCTACTGATAAAGATTCCTACATCTTTATCAGTAGCTATTAGTATATCATCTTGATAGACTAGTAGTGTGTTATTTTCTTCTTTTAATGTAATCATGTTTATAGAATTATGTTTATGGAATTATAACCTAATAAGTAGGAAGCTATCATCAAAATAGCTCCTTACTTATTAGAGGTATTGTTATTGATGTTGAAATGTGGTAAACTTTTTTCAAGTTTTCCATATTTCAATATCTCTTCCTTATATTAGCATTTGTAAGAGTGGTGATTGTTTAACCATAATCTATAACAATGATTATAATAATCTCCATACGCTTTATCAAAGCGACTACGGTGCTACTAATTGTAGCTTACCTATTGATGCATCTTAAATAGGATGCGTGTCTATCTAATCATGAGCAAGTATATAAACGAGAATTATTATTTGCTCTTGGATATTCTCGGGAAGGTCTCGTGCCACTCTTACTCTTTGCTAATTCCTTTGTTAATTATTTAGTTGTAATTGTATTAGTCCCATGTAGTGATAGATTACCTAAATTATATAATAATAATGCAAGCGTACATACTGGGGATAGATATTGGTACCGGGAGCACCAAAGGAGTGGCTCTGGATTTAAATGGTAAGGTAATAAGTGTCTCTCAACACCATTATCCAATATATCAGCCAGAGCAAGGGTTTAGTGAGCAGGATCCTGAACTGATATGGCAGGCATTTATAAAATGTATTAAAGATATTGTCATCAACCTGGATGGCAAATCCTGCATTATCAGTCTTAGTAGTGCCATGCATAGCGTAATCCCGGTTGATGACAAAGGTATGCCATTTAGCGGAATGATGACATGGGCAGACGTGCGGAGCGAGGATATCGCACTTAAATTGAAAGCGTCGGCACAGGGAGAGCATATATACCGCACAACAGGTACGCCCATTCATCCCATGTCGCCCTTGTGCAAATTAATTTGGCTCAAAGAAAATAATGGTGAATTATTTAAAAAGACCGCAAAATTTATTTCCATAAAAGAATTTATCTGGTATAAGTTATTTAAACATTTTCAGGTAGATTACGCTATTGCCTCGGCCACCGGTTTATTTGATATTGAAAAATTATGTTGGAGCGAGGCTGCCTGTAATCTAGTTGGTGTTAAAACAGCGCAACTTTCTGAAATAGTTAATACCGACTATATTAGAAGAGATATTGATATTGTTGTTGCTGATTTATTACTTATACACCCAGATACGATATTTGTAATAGGTGCCAGCGATGGTTGTTGCGCTAATTTAGGCAGCCATGTTGTAAAGGCAGGAACGGCTGCTTTAACTATAGGAACAAGCGGGGCTGTGCGTATAACAGGGGCTGTCCCGGTTTTTAATTACGATGCCATGATATTTAATTACCGTATTGATGCAAAAACATTTGTTAGTGGCGGTGCTGTAAACAATGGTGGCATAGCGGTTGACTGGCTTCTAAAAAAATTTCTAAACAAAAAAGAAATCAACACGGAAGATTATATTTCATTATTCAATGCAATTGAAGGTATTTCGCCTGGGAGCGATGGGTTGCTTTTTCTGCCGTATTTGTATGGCGAACGGGCACCTATATGGGATGCTAAAAGCAGCGGTGCTTTTCTAAATATCAGGCCAGAGCATGGGCAGGCGCATTTTTTAAGAGCGGCATTAGAAGGGATTTGTTATGCGCTAAATGATGTGATCAAAAGTCTGGAAAAATCATCTGTCAATATTGAGCAGATAAATGTAAGCGGCGGTTTTATAACCTCAACAACGTGGCTGCAATTGTTGGCGGATATTACTGGAAAAAGATTATTGGTGCTCCAGGTAGAAGATGCGTCTGCTATCGGAGCAGCTTATCTTGCAATGCAAGTTTTGTTTCCCGAAAATAGTAAACAACAACCGGATTATAATAATAGCATAATAATTGAGCCAAACGCTCAAAACTATAAACAGTATGCAAACACATTCCCGCTGTTTAAAAAAATGTACTTGGATATGAAAGATTCGATGCATTTGCTTTATCAATTAAAATACTAACCAATGGCCTTATTGTACGTTTTTATCGGTATAATTATTCTGCTCGTCCTAATCTTAAAAAAGCTGGATCCAATGCTGGCGCTACTTATCGTAGCTATTATAACAGGTATTTTGCTTAAAATCCCTCTGGAAAAAGTAATGGCCTCAATTAGTAATGGCATAGGTAGTACACTTGGCGGAATGGTGATGATATTGGCTCTTGGTGCCATGGTTGGGAAATTGGCGGAAGACAGTGGAGCGGCCAAAAAAATAGTTTACATATTGATATCATGGTTTGGTTTTAAAAATATACAATGGGCCGTATTGCTTACGGGGATTCTTGTTGGCATACCCTTATTTTTTAATGCAGGCTTTATAGTACTTATACCTTTAGTTTTTACTATTGCTACTGCAACAGGTTTGCCTAAATTATATGTAGGCATTCCAATGATAGCGGCACTATCTGTTACACATGGTTTTTTACCACCCCATCCGGGCCCAGTGGCGCTGGCTGCCATATTTAGCGCGGATATTGGGAAAATATTGTTTTACGGTATAATCATCAGTATACCGATAGCCATTATTTCGGGTATCATTTTTCCCAGGCTCATAATTGATATTAAACATATAAAGCGTGTAGTAGCAAATGCAGAAATTAAAGAAGAGGCAGGCCTTCCATCTGCTGTAAAAAGTTTTACTATTACTTTGATGCCTATTTTTTTGATTGCATTAGGTAATATAGGGGCATTGATTTTTCACGTTCAATTACAGCATTATTTTAAGCTTTTGGCCGATCCTACTTTTGCCCTTTTACTCTCTGTAATAGTTATATTATTTATTATTGATACGGATATCCAAACTGCAATGGGATCATGCGTGGTAGGGGTCAAAAACATTGCCATGATACTGCTTATAATCGCTGCCGGTGGTGCGTTTAAACAGGTTTTGATTGATAGTGGGGTTGGAGAGCAAGTTAAAGAAATGGCCGCATCCTGGCATACCTCACCCTTATTTTTAGGATGGGCCCTTGCCGCTGTTTTGAGAATAACATTAGGTTCTTCAACCGTTGCTGCGTTAACTACCTCAGGTATGGTTATTCCTTTTATTCACGCAGGCACATCACCTGAGTTAATGGTTCTTTCTATTGGAGCAGGAAGCCTAATGTTGTCTCATGTTAATGATACCGGGTTTTGGATGTTTAAAGAATACTTTGGTTTAACTGTAAAGGAAACCTTTAAAACCTGGACGGTAATGGAATGCGTAATTTCATTTTTGGGTTTAGTTGGGGTTTTGTCTTTAAATGCTTTTTTAAAATGATTAAGACGACAATGACTGTCCGAAAAACTTGTTTCTAACAAACAAACTATACAGGCACCTGTTCTCTTTTTTATTATAGCGAAATATGAAATTTATTTACACCTGCCTGCTGCTTATCGCATCTTTAAGTTCAATAGGTAAAAACTATTATGTGAGTGCCAAAAAAGGTGATTCCAAATACAATGGATTAACACCATCAAAGCCTAAAAGCCGGATTCAGGAAGCTGCGAATTTAACTAAGCCTGGTGATACCGTTTTTGTAATGAATGGCACATATTCAAACATATATACGTCGGACGATGTTTTGGACATTCCCAAAAGCGGGACCCTCAAAAAAAATATCGTTTATATAAACTACCCCAGCCATCATCCTATCATCAGCTTTAGCGGTTGGGCCGGAATTGCAATTCAAAATGGAGTGAGTTACATAAAAATTATTGGCTTTGAGGTAGTTGGTAACAATGCAAAAGTTGTATTAACAAATGCTTTAAAACAACCGCAAAGTTGCGTTAACCGTAAGGGTAACTACGATTCTAAATACAATGGTAACGGGATAATAATTAATGGGAAAATAGGCAGGCACACCCACCATATAGTGATAGCTCGTAATAAAGTTCAT
Source organism: Mucilaginibacter sp. (assembly GCA_025352225.1). GTDB lineage: Bacteria > Bacteroidota > Bacteroidia > Sphingobacteriales > Sphingobacteriaceae > Mucilaginibacter. Next base: position 17,167 of record JANXTT010000058.1, read on the forward strand.
GATTGTGGCGGCGGTGGTATTGGAGCTGCGCAATCAGATTATATTACTTTCGAAGAAAACATAGTTTACAATACAAGCTTGTACACCATATTTGGAACAAGTGGAATCTCATTTTATCAGTTTTGGAATTTTGATTATGCCCCGGGTTATCACAATGTTATCAGAAGGAATAAGTGCTATAATAACAGATCGTTGGTTCCGTGTATTAAATCGTGCGAAATTTTAGACGGTAATGGAATTATAGTTGACGATTTTAGAAACATGCAATATGGCTCAAAGCTGGGGGCATATAAGGGAAGGACATTGATTGAAAATAACATCTGCTGGTTTAATGGTGGAACCGGCATCCATGCCTTCCAAAGCGACCATATTGATATAGTTAACAATACCGCATATTGTAATTTAAAAAGTAAAGAAGCTAAATCCGGGCAAATTCTTGCAGGTGGGAGTAGTGATGTGCGCATCGTGAATAACATCCTTGTTACAGATTCATTGAATCCCATTAATTCTAACTTTTTAAATACGCATCTCACCTATGCAAATAATTTACATTATAACACAACTAACCCAACTCAAACAGAAGCGGTTATTTATAATTCTACCTGTATAAAAGGTTTAGATCCTTTTTTTGTACTACCTGAAAATAGCCTCAATGCAAATTTTATGCTCCAAATAAAAAGCCCGGCAATTAATAACGGAAATTCAATTCTATATGGCCATACCGATTTCAATAATAATAAACGGCCAAGAGGAAAAGCTCCTGATATAGGCGCATATGAATATTAGATTCATCACCAGTCGGTGGGTGGGTTGATAACTTATAAAAGCTTCGTTTATCAGTAACATTAACGGCTGTACTAACCAAATATTATCTCATAATTAAATTTTCCTATAAAAAATGTTTATTTGAGATGCAATAATGGCAATAAAACAATTACTTAATTGTTAAAAGTGTGAATTTTGTCTCATTTAATGTAATTTACACTAACATAATGTTGATATGTATGCAATTATAATAAATTTGTGTCTATTTTAATGTACATTTCGTTTGGTATTAACAAATTTTCCTATAAAGCACATATTAAATAAAAAAAGGCCAAATTTAAAATTTGAAAATTTATTTCTGGCCTATATTACCTGATTTACTTCTATATAAGGCATTTTTTTATATAAAGTAGTTGATTTTGAATTGTTTGTGTTTTTGTAGTTGTCGGTTTTTGAATTTAATATTTTATAATTTTCACAATCAATTTAGTCTAATAGCCTTTGTGAGGGTATTAAACTACCTTAAAATGCTAAGAATCATTCTATAACTTGCCTTGGCATAAAAGTTGAAATACGATTTTTAAAATAAAAATAATTTTTAAACTTAATACAATTCCTATGAACTTTAAACTTACAACCCGGCCTGATAATGTCATTAAACTCCTATTGAGTGTGACAATAATCGCTATTTTATCTTCTTGTAATTCTTATCAAAAAATACCTTACTTTCAAGATTTAAGCAGATCGCAAATTACTACAGAAGACCTTAATAATTACTCTTCTCTTATCATTCAACCAGAAGATCAGTTATCAATCAATATCGGGAGCCTAAATCCCGAAGCATCTGCAGTTTTTAACAACAATATGCAAAATGCTGGTACAAATACCAACAGTCCTACCTATGGTTATTTAGTAGACCAGCAAGGCGACGTTAAACTCCCATTAGTTGGTACAATGAAAGTTTCTGGATTAACAACGTCTGAGTTTTCAGCACAGCTCAAACAAAAGTTACTTCCTTACCTAAAAGAACCTACAGTATCTGTAAGGGTGGTAAACTTTAAGGTTGCCGTGTTGGGCGATGTTATGCGGCCTAATATTTATAGTAGTGCCAGCGAGCGATTAACTATTACAGAAGCGTTGAGCTTGGCAGGAGACCTAAACATTACGGCTAAACGAAACGATATTATACTGGTAAGAGAAATAGCAGGAAAAAGAATATTTATTCCGATTGATCTTACTTCAAAAAAGGTATTTGAATCGCCTTACTTTTATTTAAAAAGCAATGATTTAATATTTGTACAACCCGACAGGCTTAAGCTAGCTACTGTTGATACCAAATACCGCAACGCGAGTCTGATTATATCGGCATTATCTTTATTAGCTATTACGTACTCAATTGTAAAATAAGATGAACGCCCACTTGCCAAATTACCGAAAAGCGCAGAATAATCAGTTTACAGATTTAAGGGTTATTTTAACTAAATATCTTTACTACTGGCCATTTTTTCTGTTGGGATTGTTATTGTCATTTGCCGCGGCATATGCTTACATGCAAATCGTCAACCCGGTATATGATATTGACGCCACCATTTTGGTAAAAGACGAGAAAAAAACGCCTCAGGAAAAACCTGCGTTACAAGAGCTGGAGCAATCCGGCTCTCCAAAAAATGCTGAAACTGAGATTCAGATTTTAAGTTCAAAAAAATTGATTAATCAGGTAGTAAATGATCTTCAACTATGGGCTACCTATACTATCCACAGCGGCCTTAAAACTCAGGACGTGTATGAAACAACACCATTTAAATTTGCGCTTACAAAACCTTTAGGCGATCTGAATGGGCAAATGATGGATGTTTTAATTAAAGACAGAAATACTTTTGAAATAAAAAACCTCAGTGGTCAATCACAAAGTGTAGCATTTAATAGTATCTTGAAAAATAAATTTGGTAGCTGGACGCTTAAGCCGACTGAGTTTTTGGATCAATATATAGGATCAACTATCAGGATTACCTTAAATGATCCCGAAAAGGTTTCTAATGATTATTTGAAGATACTTGACGCACATTTGTTAGACAAGGCAACGCCAACTATTGGTTTGTTTATTACTGATGCAGTGCCAAAACGAGGGAAAGATTTTCTGAACTATTTAATAAAATCGTATAACGAGGCAAGTGCTGCTGAGGAAAAGCGGACAACCAAAAGCACTATAGATTTTATTGATAATCGTCTGGCATCTTTATCAGGCGAACTAAATCATGCGGAAAAGCAAGTTGAGGGATTTAGCAGCAGTCAAGGTTTAACAGATATCAGTACGCAGTCAAAAGCGTATATTGAAAATGTTCAATCTAATGGTGTTAAAATGAATGATGTAAATGTTCAGTTAAATACCATTAACGGAATCGAGGAGTATGTAAATTCAAATTCCAATACGGAGAATGCTCCTGCAACCATTGGTATAAATGATCCTGCATTAAACAGTTCAATTGAAAAACTATCTCAACTACAGTTAAAAAGAGCCGCATTATTAGCTACCACTCCCGAAACTAATCCGGTTTTTGAACCTATAGATCGACAAATTAAGTTAACCAAGTCTGCCATTAAGGAAACTATAAAAGGAATAAAGACTTCTTTATTAGGCGCCAAACGCGAACTTCAGTCCTTTAATAATAAATCAGAGTCGTCTATAAAAAATATCCCCGGTCAGGAACGCCAGTTTGGAGATATGAAACGGCAGCAATCTATTAAAGAGAATTTATATGTTTATTTATTGCAAAAAAGAGAAGAATTGGCTTTGAGTTACGCTTCTACAGCGGTAGACGCGCGTATTGTAGATAATGCCAACGTAGGCGATGTAAAATGGCCCAAGTCGTCATTTGTTTATGCGATAGCTATGCTATGTGGATTAGGTCTGCCTTTTTTCACGATTTACTTCTGGCAATCGTTAACCAATAAAATTACCGAGCGCAGAGATATTGAAAACGCGCTTAATATTCCAATATTAGGCGAATTATCTTACCAAAAGCACGATAAAAATATAGTAATTTTAAATAATGTGCGCACCATTGTTAGTGAGCAGTTCAGGGCTTTGCGTACTAATCTTCATTATTTGCATGACAATAAAAAGGATAAAATTAATGATGGGTTGGTTTCTATAAAAAAGGCCTCAGGCAGGGTAACCTTATTTACTTCAAGTGTGTCTGGGGAAGGGAAAAGTTTTGTGAGTTCAAATTTGGCGGCTTCCTTAGCTGCTTCAGGACGAAAAACAGTAATATTAGAGATGGACCTTCGTAAACCTAAGATTTCGGGTATCTTTAATTTATCGGCTGAACATTTGGGTATTTCAGATATTCTATCATCAAATGTTTTAATTGATGATGTTATTCAGCCATCGGGAATAGTTCCAAATCTTGATGTTATTGGATGTGGGCACATACCTCATAACCCGTCAGAACTATTGGAAAAAGATAGCCTGAATGATTTGATATTTAAATTAAGGCAACGATATGACGATGTTATTATTGATAGCCCACCGCTGCATTTGGTAACTGATGCCATGATTATAGCAAGGCTTGTTGATGTATCACTATACGTAATCAGGCAGGGGCATACCGGCAAAGCAGAGCTGGATTTTATCCGGGAGGTGCACGAGGATGAAAAGCTTCCGAATATGAGTATAGTTTTCAACGGGATAAAAAAGGGGAAATATGGTTATGGATATAACTATGATAATAGCTATTATACTACTGAAACCCGTAAGCCCGTATTTAATGTTTTATAGTTAATTATTTTAGCTCGATTAGCTAATTGTAACAGGCCCTAAGGTTATCCAAATTTTACCATCAAATAAATGTTTGATAAGATCATTTTCATTATACCAGTAATAACTGTAATTCTTTTTATTTTCAATATATTTTTTAAAGGGAATACAGTACAATCAACTCTTGTTTTTATACTTGCTTTACTGCCGTTAATGGATCTAAAAATTACTCCAGAAGCTTGGGGCGGATTTAAAACATTTGATGCAATTTGCTTTTACAGTTTGATTTTTCTTTTTAAAGACTTTATAACTATCAATTTATACAATAGGAATAATTTTTATTTTTTTCTGTTTGTTTTACTTGTAGTGATAATTTTATTAGGTGGTTTGGTATCCGAATTTCCCGCCAGAACTTATCTTAATGTTGTTAAAGCTTTGCCGATTTTTATTTTCGGCAGGTTTTTAATTACAGAGTGTTTAAAAGATCCGGCTTTTCATCCACGAGCTATTAAGGCGTTAAAAATAAGCTACTTAACAGCACTAGGTTTCTTGCTCATCCAAATGCTTGTTGGGTTAAAGTTCACCTTTTATCCCGGCCTTTCAATTAATACTGTTGATCCTGTATTTCATGTGATACGCTACCCGGGTATTTTTTATGATTCGCAAGCGCATGGGCAATATTTAGCAATGGGAAGCTTTCTATTTCTTTACATTGAAAAAGGAGCCACAAGAAAAACTGTTATTTTTAACTACATAGTTTTTGGATTAGCTATTGTAGGCATTGCCTTTGCAGGCAGCAGGGCGGCCTTTGGTGGTTTTGTTGTGGGTTTATTGGTTGTATTATTGATGGCTGATAAACAACTTCGCATGTATGGCAGTATGGTGATCGCATTGGGCGTATTATTTTACCTGGTTATATTGCCTCATAACGGTGTGTTTGACCGCGCGAAAAATCTATCAGACGATTACCTGTTTCGCGAGTCTATATGGAAAGAAGCATTTGAGATTTCTAAAAAACATCCATATCTGGGAATAGGATCAGGTAATTATCAAAATTATGTAATGCGGCATGCACAAAATCAATATCTTGAAATAGAAGATGGCAAGCTGGTTTATTTTGACCAACCGGAAAACGGTTATCTGAAAATTATGGTTGAATTAGGCTTCATTGGATTTGGAGCTTTTGCATTATTCGTCATTACTCCATTGGTAAAAGGATTTACCTTTTACAGGAAAAATATTTTTGATAACGGGGTCGCTTTTTTTATGGCC
>JANXTT010000066.1 GCA_025352225.1 Mucilaginibacter sp.
TAAAAAACGATTTTTTTCTAGTAAATGATAGATTCATATCCCTATGGTGTTTAACTATATTATATTTTTTATTAAAGAGCTATAACAAATTTGGAGGTAAGTTTAACTTAATTATTTCCTTATTTACTGCTGGGATCATACAAAATATCATTGGCTTTTTACAGTTATTCAAAATTACAAAAAGTGCAAGTCCTTATTTTCTCATAGGGGGTACTTTTGGAAATCCAGGTGTTTATGCGGGATATATTATTTCTATTATACCATTTGCGTTAATCTTAGTTATCAGATTAAACAAAATTAAAGGGCAAAGGTTTTATAGGCTTTTAAGATTGGTTAGTATTGTTTATCTAGGCTCATCTGCGATTATATTACCTTTAACTGGATCTCGCTCCGCTTGGATTGCACTTATTTTAGGAAGCCTACTAGTATTTTATTCCCTTAAAAAGAAATTTATATTGTCATTATTTCATACACATATTAATAGTAAGGTAAAAAAAAGCCTAATATTAGGTTTGGTTTTTGGTTTTATAATTGTAATATCTTACGGTCTTTTTTTCATCAAGGAGAAATCAGCTGTCGGTAGGCTTCTTGTATGGAAAATAAGCTATGGAATGATTAATAAGAACCCACTATTAGGAATGGGATACACTGAATTTAGTGCGAATTATAATAAATTTCAACAAAATTATTTTGCCCAATCAAAAAAACCAAGTGCATCAGAAATATCAGTCGCAGATAACACTTTTGCATCCTTCAATGAATTTTTGGAGATTACAATTGAACAAGGCATATTAGGATTAGTATTATTTGGGTTCGTTATAAAATTTATATTTTTCAAATTTAATTCTAATTTGAATCCTGGAATAGTTTCTGCCCAGGTATCCATTTTATCGATTTTAATATTTGGTTTGACTTCATATCCTTTTCATGTTTTAGCAATTTACTTAAATTTTTTCTTTTTCATAGCGATTGTGTCAGCAAGTAATAGAACGGCTTATCAAATTAATTTTAAATATCCAAATAAATTATTAATACCTATTGCGTTAGGTGTAGCTATTTGCCTGTTTTATGTTGTGTATAAAATCCCTTCAGTAAAAAAGCTTGACAAGTTAATCAAAACAGTAAATAATATTAGGCCCGATCAATCGCTAATAATTATTAACGAACTCTCCCCCGTAATACATGATGATGCCGAGTATTTACTTTGTAAAAGCATTATTTTATTTAAGCTTGGGCAAAATTTAAAAAGTGTTCAATTATTAGAGAGTCTAAAATATCGCATTTGCTCTAATGATATATATATATTATTAGGTAATAATTACAAATTACTATGGGATTATAAAAAAGCTGAAGCTTCATATATATATGCCTCAAATATGGTTCCAAACCGATTTTTACCTAAATATTTATTGGCTCACCTTTATATTGAATCTGGAAGAAAGATGGAAGCGATTAAAATAGCACATGAAATTATTTTAATGGATGAAAAGATACCATCTGTTAATATTCAGGAAATAAAATATGAAATGCAAGTTTTCATAAACAAAAATCAATAATTACAACTACTAATACGATGTTCGAAGAGGTATATAATTCAATCAAAAATCACAAAACCAGATCATTTTTGACTGGATTTGGAATTACATGGGGTATATTAATATTAATTGTCTTAGTTGGAATAGGAAAAGGATTTGAAGAAGGGGTTATGAAATTATTTAATGGCTTTGCGAAAAAAACAATTTATATAATTAGTGGACAAACCTCTAAACCCTATATGGCATACCCTATCGGAAGAAAAATCTACTTTTCCTTAAAGGATATATCTGATATTAAAAGAATAATACCAGATATAAAAGATATTTCTGGGGAAGCGACACAAAATTTTTCCATTTATAACGAAGATAGGATATTTAGATTTGATGTAAAAGGAGTATCGGCACCCTATTTTAATATTAAATTATTAAATCTGTCGTATGGTAGGGTTATAAACAGCTTCGATTTTATGCAAAATAGAAAAGTAGCACTGATTGGGGAAGATGTGGCAAAGTATTTATTCAATAAAAAAAATGTGATTGGTAAATCCGTTAATATAGGTGGAGTATTTTTTACCATAATAGGAGTTATACAGAATAGTTTATTTAATACATTTGAATCCAGATTAGTTTATATACCTTATTCGACGTATTCAAACTACTTCAATAAAAGAGATCAAATAAGTCTAGTGATACTTGCTATTTCAGATGGTGTAGATACAAAAAAAATTGAAAAACGGATTAAATCTTTAATGGGAGAGAGAGATAACTTCAGTTCAACTGATGAAAAAGTTTTCTTCTTTAATAGTTTAGATGAACAACTAAAAGCTTTCTCTTCTCTGTTTACCGCATTAAGAAACTTTCTTTGGTTCATGGGACTTAGCACCCTATTTAGTGGTATAATTGGGGTTGCAAACATTATGTTTTCTGTTGCTAAAGAAAGAACTAGAGAAATAGGAATAAGGAAAGCCGTGGGTGCTAAAAATAAAGAGGTTATGAAAATGTTTATCGTTGAGGCAGTGATTTTAACTTCGGTGGCAGGATATATAGGAATAATGATTGGAGCTTTAATCCTTAAAATAATAAGTTATTTTATAGAAACATCAAACAAAAATATTTTGTTTGAAAAACCCAGCATCAATTTAAGCATTACTTTAGCTGCCACCCTTATATTAATTATTTCAGGAACAATGGCTGGATTTATACCTGCTGTTTTCGCTTCCAAATTAAATCCAGTAGACGCTTTAAGACAAGAATAGAAATATGAAGTTATTCAATATACTCATCATAATTTTAATGATATTGATTGTAAGTTACGTTTTTTTCATAAGAAGTGGAGAAAATGAAAAACTCACCCCTAAAACAACATTTGCACAATTGAAAACAATAGAAAAAAACATCATTGTGCCTGGAATAGTGAAACCAAACAAAGAAATAGATATTAAATCGAATATCTCCGGAATTATAGAAAAAATTTATGCGAGAGTAGGAGATGAGATTAAGGAGGGTGATCCACTGTTACGGATTAAGATAATTGGAGATCCTATTGAGTATGAAAAGCTTCTAAAGAAGTTTGATGCCACTACTGCACAGTACGATCACAGCAAACGATTATATGAGACAAATAAAATATTGTTTGATAAAAAAGTAATTTCCAGATCTGAGTTTGATCAAATAGAAACAAACTACAAATTAAGTCTAGCTGACTTTGAATCAAATAAAGTAGAGCTTGAGATGTTAAATGGAAAAAGTACAGGAAAGTTTTCTTCAAATATCATCCGGGCTACCTCGGACGGTACAGTATTGGACCTTCCAGCAAAGGTCGGGGGGGCTGTTATGTCGAGAAGCACCTATAATGAAGGTACAACTATTGCGAAAATAGCTAATTTAAAATCTCTAACTTTTTTTGGTAATGTTCCAGAAAAAGATGTTTCTATGCTAAAGGATGTAGATACAATATATCTTTCTTTATCCGCAATTTCAGGAATTCAGATTCCTGCTATTCTTAGACTTATTTCTCCAAAAGGAAATCAAGTCGACGGAACAACTGTCTTTGACATATATGCGGATGTTATTCCCAATAAAAATTCTAAAACAATAATCAGAGCAGGTTATACTGCAAATGGGAAAATTATAGTTGGAAGGGTAAAAAATGTAATTTCTTTGGATGAAAAGTACCTGCAATTTAACGATGATACGCCATATGTAGAAATAGTAGATAATTTTAAAAGGATAAAGAAACAAAATGTTTCCATTGGCCTATCTGATGGTATCTTTACTCAAATACTATCTGGTATTAAACTAAATGATAAAATAAAATTACCAACTGCGCAAGAAGACCCTAAATTATAAAAGGATTAATAATATAACCAAATACATATCTAATGATGCGGACTATTTTTTTAAATTTCATAATTAACAAAAGAAAATTTTTTTCGATTTTTCTGCTATTATTTTTTATTTCCTTTATTATAAGAGGTCAGAGTAAGTATATTAGTGTAAATCATTATTCATTTGATATCCCTAAAACATGGGGAATAATTCCTTCAAAACTACTTGATAATCAACTTCGAAAAAAAGATCTATCAAATTATTTATATGAAGTAGGTATACAATCAACTAAAAGTAATAATCTTAATGCTATAAAGTCTCCATATATTTTAGTTCAATTTCATACTACCGCTGTTGACATGGATACTATTCCATTTGCTAAAATTATTGTTCAAACAATTTATACATTAAAACAAGAAATATTAAATTATAATTCCCCTGAAATTGATTCCAATAAAGTCAAACTAATTCGTTTTTCTGTCCCAGTAACAGATAGTGTAAATACTGTTATCTCACAAGAATTAATTATAAAAGTCAATAATAAAGATACAGTAAAATATATAAAAAAGATCTTTTTTGGGCGCTTTGGAGTGGTTAATTTAAATTGCTATATTTTGAATGAAAAGTTTTTTTATGAAAAAAGGAACCTTGATTGCTTATTAAAATCGTTTACTTTTAATAAGCAATATAAATTAACTGAAAATAAACGCGATTTAAATACTATTAAGAAATTTAATTGGTTGAAACTTATTATTCCATTAATTATCAGTTTTATTGTTTTTTTTGTAATTAAATACTTAGATAAAAATCAAAGGTTGGACTCTTAAAATATAGAATATTAGGAAATATTACATTCCAAGGTTCTTGGCTATTTTCTTCGTGTTAATTTCATGCTTTTAAATACCTATCCTAACTAAAAGGAGCGTTACAGGTATTACTTAATGGATAAAACCAAATTAGTTTAGTCAGGAATAAGATTACCACCAAATCTGTTTACCATTTTCATATGTAAAAATCCTTTCCGCAACCGTTTCACTGTTATCATGTAGAAAATATAAAGCATGTGATGGAATATTTTGAAATGTAATTAGGGAGTCTGTCGCAATTTTCGTGTCTATAGATTCCCATTTTCCTTCATCCCAATAGAATAGTTGATAATTGTGCCCTTTTATTATTTTAACTTTAGTATCTTCTTGTAAAGGAGCAGAAAATCTTATTTTGTCAATAACTTCCTTTTTTCCCAAATCAAGTCCTACAAACGTTGTAGAAGGCACTGCTCCAGATGGATCAAAATATGTAAATATGTTATTATCAAATACTTTATCAAAAGTTTTATCCTTATACCATCCAACCTTACTCCCAAAAGCGTTACCTTTTAACTTCTTTCCGAGACCGTAAAATTCCAGTTTCCCCATGTGACTATATCCCTTGGAAAAATAACGCACATAACGGAATTTTTTATCGGTTTTAATTTGAATTTCATTCCAAAAGGGATTGGGTTTAACGTTAATAGTGTACAAATTAACTGCGTCACTAAAGTCTGCATTATTTGCACCCTGAAATTGGCATCCGCTCATGTGCCAGGTGTCAAATACATCTGGAATAATTGGAAATATACGAGAAAATGACATGTTAGTAATCAAAGAATCAAATTTAGTTCTTAAAAATTTAACGCTCCCTTCTTTACTTAGAATAAATGGATCTGAGGCAGGAATTATTTTCATTCCATCAAAATACCCAGCGAGATAAACTATATCTCCTTCCATCTTAGTAAATATTACTTGATTGTTTTTATTAAAGCCCCAATGAACGGGAACCCAGTTTTGATTGTCAAATACAGTTATATATGCAAATTTGGTAATAATTTGTGATAAGCCGGTTTTTTTTGTTAATCCAATTTTAACATCTGTACATTTTACATATTCATCAGTTACATCCTTTATTCGGGAGTCTTCTAGAAATGGGGGTACAATGTCTCTTTTTGTCTTTATAGCTCCTAAACTAACTGGATTTTCTGCATAAGTGTGTCTAAAAACCTTACCTTTTTTTGTGCCAGCCTTATGAATGGTGATACCAGGACTATCCTCAGCGCCTAAAAATATAATGGACTTTCCTTTTTTATTCAGTACAGTATTAAATTCATGCCCCATGCTTCGATATGGCCATTGAGGCACGAAATCAATTGCTACAGGAATGCCCGTGGCACGCATAGCATAAAAAGCCAGGTCTGTCATTTCCCGGCAGGAGCCAACTTTAAATTTGATAATTTGCGAAGCCTTATAATGGGGAAGAAATGAGGTGCGTAAACTAAAAATCCAATTCGGATTTGTCAATTCTATATTTATTGCAGTACATGCTGCAATCGCATCCCCCTTTGCTTTCCGAACTGAATCCAATACTTTATTGAATTGATTATAAATTTGTTCCCTGCCGTATTCTGGGGTTTCATCAAATATGCGGAAAGGTAGAATATATTCGCAAAATTGATCGAATGTAATATCCTTTCCCCAGGGTTGCTCTTCCCAAACTTTGAATGCCATATCTATATTTTTTATAATTTGATAGGCCTTTACTTCTTTAATATCAAGCTTCCTATCTATTCGGTTTGTTGTATAAGGGCCATAAAGACTAAAAAAAGAATTTAAAAAATATTCCCCATGATCTTGATCTTTACGTATCAATTTTAAATACTCTTGGTAATGGTCTAATAAATCTCCTTGGTAATAATACCATCCATCCATGTTTGAGATGATATAATAGGCCGCTTTGAGCTTTAAAGTATCCGCAGGTTCCTTTTTATAGTTTTCAATTACCGTTTCTAATTCCCCTTTATTTCTACCAGCCTTATTAAGTGCCTCCTTTACTTTTATTGGGGCTTCAAACTGGTGGCGGCATGAAATCAGAAGAAAAAAGCAAATTGATGCTGTTATAAGGAAAAGCGATGTATTTTTCATTTTTGATAATATTTGTAAATATATTACAAGTATTATCAAACTTAATTTTATTTTTATAAAAAAAATGCAACTAAAAGTGCGAAATAATTCTATAATTTTATGGTTAGCCGTCCTGTTAATAAGCTCTTGCTCTAGCAAAGATTTAGATACCCATTATTATTTATTAAACAACGAATGGAAGCTTAAACTTGGTGATAGCCTTCAATGGGTTAAGTCAAATTACAATGACAGAAAATGGAGGAAATTTGATCTTTCTAATTTATCAAGAAATGACACTTTTAAAACTTATGATGGTTATGCATGGTATAGGATCAAATTTTTTATCCCATCTTCTTTAAAAAAAGAGGCCTATTCGAAAGATTATTTTAAGATTTTTTTGGGCCCAATTGATGATTGCGACCAAGTATATCTTAATGGGACCATTATTGGCGAAAATACAACTACGGTTGACAGTAATTATAAGCCTGACAGTAATTTTAAAAAAGCTCCGAGTTTATGGAACATAGATAGAAATTATATTCTTTCAGCTAAAGACAAACGTATTTTATGGGACAAGGATAATACGCTTTGCATTCGGGTTTTTGATCAATACGGAGGTGGCGGACTTAGTAGTAATATGCCCAAAATAGGCATGTGCGGCTTAGAGGACTATGTTTTTTTTGACTCAAAAAAATTCTATAAAGAAGGGAAAGATGGGTTTTTAAAAAGGGAAATAACTATAAAAAGCACTTTGAAAACAACATTGAATGGCAATCTGTCAATTACGGCATGTAATAAAGAAACAAAACAATCAGTTTATAAGTCATCTATATCGGTTAATCTAAAACCAGGGGAATCTACGACGATCCCAATTATATTACCCATAAATACTGATCCGACTGAAGTTACATTTAAATTAAAAGATAATACATCCAATTTCATAGTCAACCAAACAGAAATAATCCCATACGTATTAGCAGATGTAAAGTTTAAAAATACAAACTAAAAATCAATGCTTATAAGTTGATATTTGGTTTTATCTCTGATATATCTGATCTCAGCTATATTATTTAAGTAAGTTTAATTGTATTCACACAGATAAACCTGTCACGATTAAGATAATTTCTTTAAGCAGAAACCAATCAAAAAGTTGAAGGAACATATTATCAATTTGTTTTTCGATTTTTTAAAACCAATTCAAAGCATTTTTTAGCGGCTCGAGGTAATGTAATTCAATTATTAAAGAATTAATATATCATATCGGCACGTTGAAATATTTAGGTAGGTTGTTTCTAAACCGAAATTTGTAAAATATGCAGAAGTTTATCAATACTAATTTTAAAACCAATATGAAGATCAAAGTGCCATCAATTAACATTGCAAAAAGCGTTAATATAATTAGTATTGGCTTTGTAATGATGTCGAGCATCCCATTGCGAGCCACCGCCCAACAAGTTATTCCGCTTCAAAAAGCTATTGAGCTTAGTTTGGAACGTAACCTACAGATAAAAAATGCGCAATTGAATGAGTCGATTGATGCGGAGAACTTGAAACAAGCCCGATATAACCGGTTGCCAAATTTAACTGCAGGCCCGCAGGCTTCTTTTAACTTTGGCCGAAATATTGACCCATCAACCAATCAGTATATTAATCAACATGTTTTTGGGCTGAGCGGAAGCATAAACTCTCAGGTATTATTATACCAAGGCGGCTTCTTAAAGAATGAGATATTAGAAAATAAGCTATTGCTGGATGTTGATAAAAGTAATACCTCTAAATTAAAGAATGATCTGATACTTAGCGTGGTTACTACGTACTTGCAAATATTAAGCAATCAGGATCTATTAAAAGCCGCGATACAACAGGTCGATATTGCTAAGCTAACGTTGGATAAGGTCCAGCAAAATTTTGACGTAGGTAATAATACCCTGGCTGATCTGTCGCAAGCCAAAGCACAGTTATCTAACGCTGATCTAAACCAAACTACGGCCCAAAATCAGTTGGATATATCAGTTTTAGCATTAAAACAATACATGGAGATGAATCCTAAAACAGATATTGCTGTTGAAAAACCGGATATTAGTAAGCTGACAGATGTTAAAACCCAATACGATGCGCAAGAAGTATTCAGCAGTTCGGTAAGTGTTAACCCCGATGTACATTTAGCCGAATTGCAAAAGCAAGCCGCTTACCAGAATATCAATATTGCCAAAAGCTATTATTATCCAACTTTATCGCTTTCTGGTTCGTTGGGAACCAACTATTCTGACGCTCGCCAACAAGTTACCGGCCAAACAACCGCAATCGTACCAATTGGTTTTCTGGCAAGCAACCCGAGTCAGAGCATATTAACACAAATATATTCGCCAACGTATGGTAAGTATCCTTTTACCAATCAAATAAGTGATAACTTAAATGAGGCTGTGGGCGTATCTCTACAGATACCTATATTCGGCAGGTTTTCAACACGTACATCGTTACGTAAGGCAAAAATAAATTACCAGATAGCTGAAGTTAACGCTCAATTTGCTAAAAATACATTAAATAAAACCATAGTCCAGGCTGTCCTTGACCTGCGGGCAGCGGATAGAAAATATTATTCAGCACAGCAAACTTATCAAGCTTATAAGAATGCCAATAATGCTGTTCAGCAACGCTATAGTGTTGGTTTATTAAGCTCTCTTGATTATAATACATCACTTACGAACCTTAATAAATCGGAATTTGATATGATACAGGCGCGTTATGAAGTGATCTTTAAAAGTAAAGTAATTGACTATTACCTGGGTAACCCTATAAAACTATAAAACTTAACCATAAATTAAAATCAATACACCTAAATAAATATAATGGATGTTAAATTATTTTAATTGATTTTTATATATCTATTATATTAAAACGATCACGAAGAAACAAATGAATAACACCTCTTTTGCGGTTGACAATCAAATGCTAAATACCAATTATTCTACTTTATATGGCACCTAATTGTTTACTCAGGTAGAGTATTGGGTTAAGATAATCTTTTTCAATTAAACCGTCGCGCATACGCACAATACGATGTGCATGCAGGGCAATATCTTCTTCATGCGTAACCAAGGGCTACCCGGAAGGAACAATTGATTGCGGAAGGTTGCAAGCGGCTGATCGCCAATGCCGTCAATGCCTACAATCTTTTGCTGTTATCGGAAAAATTGGCGTTGACCCGTTCTGAAGAAGAAAAGCAAACCTTGTTAAAAA